>JARRJE010000060.1:0-11716 GCA_037379765.1 Deltaproteobacteria bacterium | reverse complement strand
TCTTTATTATGGAGTGGAGCTGCCCGACCAGAAGGTTGGCGCCTTCGACACCGCCCTTGTGCAGGAATTCCTGCGAGCACTGATCCTGCATGCCGGGCTGACCCTCCATGTCGAGCTCGCACACGGTGAAAACAGCCACCATATTCTGGAAGCCATTTTCAAGGCCCTGGCAAAGGCCTTAGACCAGGCTACTGCGACCGAGCCCCGCGCCAAGGGACCGCTTTCTTCGAAAGGGTCGTTGTAAGCCTGTACAAGTTTGCACTTCCAATCGATAATGAAAAAGAATCCGCCATCGACCGCATTCGGGAAAGGAGATACTCGTGCGCACCTTCACTACATTTTTGCTGGCCGGTCTGCTGACCTCGTGGGGGATCTGCGGCTGTTCTCTCACTGGCCGCGAACCCACCCTTCCCCAAGCCGAGAAACCGGTGCCCATCCACTCACTGGTTATTCTGCCGACCACCGTGCCTCAGCTCGAACAGAATGGCAAGGGGGAAAATATCCACCAACTGCAAAATGGCGCGAAAGTGCTCGACGAATTATACAATGAATATTTCGGTGGGCTTGACGCCGTCACTCTCCTTCCCGAAGAGCGCCAGGAGGCCTTGATCGCCGACTTCACCGGCAGCCCCTCTGAGAGAGCCCGACTGATCGGTGAAAAACTGGGAAGCGGTGCGGTGCTGGCGACGACGATCATGCGCTTCTCGGAACGACAGGGAACCAAATATGCCATAGACAAACCGGCTTCGGTTGCCTTCCGTTTCCAGCTCATCCTGGTGTCAAGCGGCAAAGTCGCCTGCGTGGGCCAGTTTGCCGAGACGCAGAAACCTCTGACGGAAAACATTTTTGCCTTCCCGCAGGTGGCCAGCCGAGGCTTCAAGTGGGTTACTGCCCAAGAACTGGCCCGAGAGGGTCTGAAGCACGAACTGGACGAGTGCGCACCATTGCAGCGGCTTCATTCCGGTAGCCCTTGAAAACGGTACCGGCAAGAATCAACCATCTGATCGGCCAGGCGCTTCACACCTATCGCATGCTGGCCGACGGCGACCGGGTGCTGCTTGCGGTTTCAGGCGGCGTCGACAGCCTGGTGCTGAGCTGGCTCCTTGATCACTGGCGACGCAAAGCCCCCATCGACTACCAGTTGCTGGCCGTTCATCTGGATATGGGGTTTGGCGACCGGGAGCCCCAGCTGGTCGAAGAGCAACTGCAACGCCTCGGGGTGGACTATCTGATCGAGCGGACCGATTTCGGTCGCCGGGCGGCTGCGGCCGAGGAAGGGAAAAGCGGATGCTATCACTGCGCCCGCCAGCGGCGAAACCGGCTGTTTGCCCTGGCCGGAGAAAAAGGATTCAATAAAATCGCCTTCGGCCACCACCGGGAAGACCTCATCGAAACCTTCTTTCTCAATCTCCTTTACAGCGGCAACATCAGCACCATGGTACCCCGCCAGGATTTGTTCGGCGGCGAGCTGGCTCTCATCCGGCCCCTGGCCTTTCTCGATAAGAAGGTGATCCGAGAGCTGGCCGACTCGATGGGCATCTCCCCGGTGCCAAACCCTTGCCCTCTGGCCGGAGACTCCAAGCGGGAAAGCATCCGTGCTCTCCTCACCGGACTCTACGCAGCGGATCCGAAGATCAAGGCCAACATCTTTCATGCCCTGGGCAATGTCAAGCCGGATTACCTGCTCACGGCGCAGGGCAAAGAATAAGACCATCGTGCGCACCTCTCCTGATTGCCTTCCCTGCCTGCTCGAACAGGCCTTGTTCGTCGCTCGCCGGACAACCGCCGATGTGAATCTGCAGCAGCGGCTTCTGACCGAGACCGCCCGTCAGCTCTCCGCCATCGATTTCACAGCGAGCCCGCCCGAGTATTCGATGGATATGTACGCTAGGATTGCCAAACTGGCAAATTGCCCGGACCCCTTTGCCGATCTCAAAGAGGAGAGCAACCGGCTGGCCCTCGAATTGCGCTCCCTGCAGGAGGAACGCCTCGATGCCGCCCCTGATCCCCTCCTTGCCGCCGTCAAGCTGGCCATCGCCGCCAACGTTATCGATTACGGGACTCAGCACCAGTTTGATGCCCGGAAAAGCATCGAGGAAAGCGCCCTCCGGCCGCTTGCTATCGTAGACTACCAGAAAATCAAGGAGGATCTGACAGGGGCCGGAAATGTGCTCTATCTGGCTGACAACTGCGGCGAGCTAGTATTCGACGGCCTGCTCATCGAACGATTTGGGAAGAAAACGACCCTGGCAGTGAAGAAAAGCCCGATCATCAACGATGCCCTCGCCGCGGATGCCAGGCACTGCGGCCTGGACCGCGTCTGCACGATCATCAGCAACGGCACCGCCTGTCCCGGCACGCCGCTCACCCGGTGCAGTCACAGCTTCCGGGAGGCCTTCCGGAACGCCGATCTCATCATCAGCAAGGGCCAGGGCAATTTCGAAACTCTCTCCACCATTCCTGCCCCTCTCTATTTCCTGCTCACCGTCAAGTGCAACGTGGTGGCTGACCACATCCGTGAGCTCTTCGGCCGCGCCGTTTGCCTGGGCGAACCGGTGCTGCTGAGGAGCCCTTTCTTTCACCGGCCATAAAAAACCCGCCGCTCGGCGGGTTTGGTCATCTTTTTTAAAGACTCGCGCTTCAGCCCTGCAGCAGTCTGGCCATATCCTTGGCAAAATAGGTAAGGATAATATCCGCGCCCGCCCGCCGGATGGAAAGCAGGGTCTCGGCCATCACCTTGTCCTCATCCAGCCAGCCGTTGGCGGCTGCCGCCTTGATCATGGCGTACTCACCGCTCACGTGGTAGGCGGCGACCGGGAGATCAAACTCCTCCCGCAGACGGCTAATTACGTCGAGATAAGCCACCGCCGGCTTGACCATGAGGATGTCCGCCCCCTCTTCCACATCAAGGGTCGCCTCCCGCATCGCCTCCCGGATGTTGGCCGGGTCCATCTGATAGCTGCGCCGGTCCCCGAACTCGGGAGCGCACTCGGCCGCATCCCGGAAAGGCCCGTAAAAGGCGGAGGCGTATTTCACTGCGTAGGACATCACCGGCACCATGTGAAAATTATTCTCATCGAGAGCTCCTCGGATCTCCGCCACTCGGCCGTCCATCATATCCGACGGCGCCACCATGTCGGCGCCGGCCTCGGCGTGGGAGAGAGCGGTCTTGGCGAGCACTTCAAGGGTGGCGTCGTTGTCCACCTGTTGATCGATGAGGATGCCGCAGTGACCATGACTGGTGTATTCGCACAGACAGACGTCAGTGGAGACCAGCATCTCCGGCGTCTTGTTCTTGACCTCTCGAATGGCCCGCTGGATAATACCTTCTTTGGCATGCGCCCCCGAGCCCATGGCATCCTTTTCCTCGGGCAGACCGAAAAGGATGATGTTTTTCACCCCGAGGGCCAGGCATTCCTTGGCCTCCTTGGCGAGCTGATCCACCGACAGGCGCATCACCCCCGGCATGGAGGAAACCTGGTCCCGAACCCCCTTTCCCGGTTGCACGAACAGGGGATAAATCAGGTGGGCCGGGGAGATGGAGGTCTCCCGCACCAAGGCCCGAAAGGTTTCATTCTGCCGCAGCCGCCGGGGGCGGTATTCAGGAAAGACCATGGGAGCTCCTTTTGTGTAAGCGTTCAGCCGTCAGCAAATCAAAACTTTATATGATGGATGAGAGTCAACGTGTCAATCAGGGAAACCTTCATAGGTGCCGGAGATGTCCGCGCAGGGAGCGGCCGGCTATACATCGGTATGCCGGCCGCTCCCTGCGCGGGCAGATGCGGAGCCTATTGAACGTTGACCCCTAGTCCAGTTTGAAGCTTTGCTCCACCAGCCTGTTGATGAACAACTCAGGAGCGTCGACTCCTTCGGCCGGGATGATGACCTTGTTGAATCCCTTTTTCTGGCTCAGCAGCCTCATGCCGTACTCAAAGACGTCAAACAGAGATTCGCAATATACTCTGATGTTCCGAATGCTGCGAGGCTGCTTTGCGAGAATCCGATCCACCGCCTCGTCGCTGAAGGCCACCCGCAGCCCGCATTTGCCCGAGATGCGCTCGGCGCACTGATGAACCTGTTTTACCAGATCAATAAAGAAATCACAAACGTCTCCGGGATCGACATTTTCTTCCTGGCAATGGGTGGCCATGAGGGCCAGCCGCTCCGGGGTGGGCAACACCTGCCGCTCCTCCAAATAGGATCCCCGGGTGCGGAGAATGAACTCCGTCAACCGGTCATGCTCCTTGCGGATTAAAGCCTCATAGCACTCCTGGTGGTAAACGCACCTGTTTTGTTCCCCCAGCATTTTTTCCAGTTCCTGCTGCGGTTGATGGACCATCTCCGGTGTAACCACCAGGTATTTGACGTCTGTCGATGGCAGTTTCTTTTCAAAAGGCAGCAGCACCTTTTCAATGACACTCACCAGGCCGCGGGCGCCGGTCTGTTCTTTGCTCGCCGCCCGGGCGATCTCCAGCAGTGCCTCGTCCTCGAAGAGAATACGGATGCCGTAAGCGAGGAAATCCTGCTTCTTCCCCACCACCACAGAACTATTTGGGTTGACGAGGATCTCGTAGAGGTCGTCCACCGAGAGCTCTTCGAGAACAGCCAGCACCGGCAGCCGGCCGATAAACTCGCTTTCGAAACCGAAATGGATCAGGTCTTCTGCTTTGATCTGCTTGAGGTAATGACTGGCCTGTCTTTTTGAGGCAATGCGGCCCTCGAAGCCGATGGAATGCTGCTGGACTCTTTTCTTGACGATCTCCTCGAGCCCGGCGAAGGCACCGCTCATAATGAACAGGATGTTTCTGGTGTTCACCACCTGTTTTTCCCGCTTGCCGGTGGCCCGATAATGTTCGATCGCCTCGATCTGGGAAATGGGATCGTGGGGGACCTTCAGCTCGACCTCGGTTTCCTCCATGGGCTTGAGGAAGGCGCGTTGGACGCCGGTCCGGGAGACATCGGCCCCGATCCGGTGCGGACTGGCGGCGATTTTATCGATCTCGTCCACGTAAATGATCCCGTACTGGGCCCTCTCAATATCCCCGTCGGCTTCCCGCACCAAATCGCGAACCAGATCCTCCACATCGCCGCCCACATACCCGGTTTCGCTGAATTTGGTGGCATCGCTCTTCACAAAGGGAACGCCCAGGCGTTGGGCGATGAGTTTAATGAGGTACGTCTTGCCTACGCCGGTGGGTCCGGACAGCAGGACGTTGCTCTTGATCCGGCCAACGTTGCGGTTTGCCTGCTGGGGATGGTCCCGATTGTATCTGATCCGATTAAAATGGGTGCAGATCTTGGTGGCAAGGATCGCCTTGGCCTCATCCTGTCTGACCACGTATTCGTCGAGATAGGAAACCAACTCCTCCGGGGTAATGTTGAAATCGATGCCATGGTGGCTCTTGTCCGCTTCCTTTTGTCGGGAAGCATCATCTTTTTCTTTTTCCGCCTGGGGATAAAAGCCTGCGGAAACGATCTTGACCCGCTCGCCGTATTTCTTGGAAAGATACTCGGAAAGCTCTTTTTCCAGCTCCTTTTGGCTCGGGAGGTTGTTGTTCGGTTCATCTCGCTTCATATTGTTCACTACCTTGTGGGGGATTTCGATGTCATCGTCATCGCCGTCGGCGTTTTTAAATGGCGATGAGTCGCTGACAGCCGAGTTCCCTCACTCTTCCTCGCCGGTCAGCGATTTCATCTTCTTGTGCAGATGGCTCCGTTCGAGACCGATCTGCTCGGCCGTCTGCGAAACATTGCCGTCGTTTTCCTGAAGCCGCGCCTCAAGGAAATCCCGCTCAAAGGCCTTTTTGGCTTCCCGGAAGCTCATGCCTGCGTATAATCCGGCCGAGGCCTGATTCCCGGCCGGCTGCGTCTCGCCAGGGAGGGTCTGCAATAACTGCAGCACAGCCTCGGCCGAGATCTCCGGCTCTGGACACATTATAATCATTCTTTCGACGAAATTCCGAAGTTCACGCACATTTCCCGGCCAAGAGTGACGGGCCATGGTCTGAAGGGCCTCGGAAGTGAAGCTCCTCGTACCCAATCCCTTGCGGGCGAAGTCGGCGACGAATTCCCCCACCAGCAATGGCAGGTCGGCAATCCGTTCCCGGAGCGAGGGCACCTGGATGGGTACCACATTGAGGCGGTAGAAGAGATCGGCCCGAAATCTGCCCTCCTCGATCTCCTCCTCGAGGTTCTTGTTGGTTGCGGCCAGTACTCGGACATTGACGGAAATGGTCTTGGCCCCACCCACCCGCTCAAATTTCTGTTCTTGAAGGATGCGCAGAATCTTGGCCTGAGTCTTGAGACTCATGTCCCCGATTTCATCAAGGAACAGCAGGCCGCCATCGGCCAGATCGAATTTGCCCCGTCTGGGGGCGGTGGCCCCCGTGAAGGCACCCCGCTCATGGCCGAACAACTCGCTTTCGATCAGCTCTTCGGGGATGGCGGCACAGTTGAGCTCGATCATCGGCCGATGGGCTGAACGGGAAAACCGATGGATGGATTGGGCCACCAGTTCCTTGCCCGTCCCATGTTCGCCCCGGATCAGGACCCAGGCATCGGTGGGAGCCACTCGGGATATCTGGTCCTGAAGGCGCTGGATCACTGGAGAATTGCCGGTGAGCTGAGGCTTGACAGCAGCCTTCTGACGGAGGATGAGATTCTCTTCGGCCAATCGGGAGAGGTGAAGCGCATTGTTGACCGCCACCACAATCTTTTCATAAGAGGGCGGCTTTTCGATGAAGTCGAAAGCCCCCATCTTGGTGGCCTGAACCGCGGTCTCAATGGTGCCGTGCCCGGAGATCATGATCACCGGCAAGTTCTCCTGCATCTCCTTGATGCGTTTCAGGGCCTCCAGTCCGTCCATGCCCGGCATCCAGATGTCGAGAAGAACCAGATCGACGGTGTCCTCCTCAACAAGAGTCAGGGCCTGCTCGGCATTGGCAGCACAGACCGGCTCGAACCCTTCGTCGGCGAGAATGCCGGTCAGCGACTCGAGGATGCTCGCCTCATCATCGACAATCAGGATTTTTTTGGCCATATCAGTCCCCTTCGGTGACGAGTGACAGGTAACGAGTAGCGAGCAACCTTCGCCAGTTTACCCGTCATCTGTCACTCGTCAATCAACCTGTCGCCAGCGGCAACTCAATGATGAAACGGGCGCCGCAGGGCTCATTGTCCTTCACCCGGATGTAGCCGCCGTGATCGGCCACCACGGTGGTGGCGATAGCCAGCCCCAGGCCGGTCCCCGTCTTTTTGGTGGAGAAGTAAGGTTCGAACAGGCGGAGCTTGTCCTCATCCTTCACCCCGGAACCGTTGTCGCGCACTTCCAAAAAAACGACGGCCTGTTCCGGGTCCGGCCGCAGCTCGACTTCCACCCGCCCATCCTTTTCGGGCAGGGCCGCCACTGCGTTGTCGAGGAGATTGATGAGCACCCGTTTCATCTGCTTGGCATCAAAAAAGAATGGAGAAGCCCGCTGGCCCGAGCCGGTCCAAATACTTCTTGCGCAGCCGCTGGGCGGAAAGCTGGATGGGGGTGAGGGGGTTTTTCACCTCATGGGCGATCCGCCGGGCCACCTCCCGCCAGGCCGCCAGCCGTTGAGCCTTCTCCAACTCGGTCAGGTTGTCGAAGACCAGTACCACGCCGAGAGCCCGGCCTTCCTCGTCTTCCAGCTTAGTGAAATTGACCCGCAAGGAGAAAGTTTCGTCCCGGACACTCAGGCGCAGGGGACGCTGAATGGAAGCCTTGCCCGAACGGTTCAGCTCGGTCAGGAAACTTTCAAGAATGGCCCGATGGGCGGGATGGAGAACCTCACGATAGGGCCGACCCAAAATCTGCTCATGATCGATCTGAAGCAGCTCCTCGGCAAAACGATTGAAGGTGGTCACCCGCCCGTCGGCGTCCAAGGAGATAACCCCGGCGGCCACGTTCTGCAAGATGGTTTCAGTATAGCACCGCCGTTTGTCGAGCTCCAGGTTGCTTGCCTGGAGAGCCCGGTTGGCTTTTTCGATCTGGTGCTTGCTGGTCAGGAGATCCCTGGTCATCTGATTGAAGGAATCGACCAGCATGCCCATCTCATCGCCTGATTCCTTCTCGAGCACAAAATCAAGGTCCCCTTCCGCCACCCGACGGGTGGCTTCGCCCAGCTGACGAATGGGACCGGTAAGGCCCCGGGCCACATAGAAACCGAACCATACGGCAGAGAAAACGATCAGCAGGGTCACGATGAGAAGCATCATCAGCAGGCTGGTTTTGATCGGCGCTTTCAGAAGCATCAGTTGTCGGTAGCCTTCCAGTCCCTGGGAAATGCCTTCCATCCGCGCCAACCGTTCCCGGGGGATGAGCAGCGACGTGACCATCACTTCGGCCACCCGGGAATCGCTGGTCACCAGTCGCACTGGGGTGAGCCCTCGCACCAGTTCGCCGGCCGGCACCTCTTGGGTGGCGACTAGGTCCTTTTCTCCGTTCAAACAACGCCGCAGCAATTCACCCGGAACCGCAGGCACCTCTCCTTCCGTAACAAGGGGAGTTATCATGCCGGCGATTACCTGCCGCTGGTCGGAGATGAATTCCAGCCCGGCAAGGTTCTGAGCGGCCAGGATTTCTTCCAATCGCCCGTCTGCACCGTCGGCTTGGGGCCGGAAGCGTTCCGACTCGAAGCGAGCGGCCAGGCTCCGGCCCAGGCGGGTTACCCGGCTTTGGCTGTCCTGGTATACGTTTTTGGCCAAATCGAGCGACTCCAGCAAAGACTGCTCTACGTTAATATTGAACCAGTAGTCCATGCTGGTGGAGACGAACTGCAGCGAGATGAAAAACAGGAGAGCGGTGGGGATGAGCGAGAGGGAAACGAAGGAGATGACCAGCTTGGTCCGGAGTCCGGTGCCGAGGAAGCGGCGCCGCCGCTCGAAAATGAGCTGCACCAAGTTCCGGAGCACCAGGAAAATCATCAACAGCAACAACAGCACGTTGATGTTGATGAACAGGTACACCAGCACATTGCCGCTGACCGGAAATTCCACCGGCCCCAGTTGAAAGACCTTAGTCTCCAGGTAGGTCAGCAGGGGAATGAGCAGCAGACAACCCAGGATGACGATGCGGATGCGCCGGCCTTTCCGCCTGGCACGCTCTCGCCTTTCGGACTCCCTGAAGGAGTGATCAGCTTCTGGTTCTGGTTCCATTAGTACCTGAAAATAACGTGATGCCAGTCCGTTTCGAAATCCCACAGCCGCCAGAACGGGATGAGGGCGTGCACGTTCAAGGGCAAGGTTTTGCGGGCCAACTTAGCTTTGATCTTTAGCAAATAATTCTCATCAGGTTTCAGACGGGTGAGCGGGATTACTCGCAGGCCGTTAACCTGAGTCATCAACTCCTGGGCCTCAGCCAAGGATCGGGTGGCCAAAGTCCTGCCCCCCTTCTCCTGTAACTCGACTCGATATTCTTCTTTCAGACTGTCATAGCTCAAGGTGTGGTCAAAGGTGAGGGCGGTGATCTGCCAGTCGGGCCAGGTCCTCCTGACCGTGTACAGCTCCACCATAAACGTGAAGGTCACCGGGATCCCATTCTGCAGGGCGGCTTCCATCTCCGAAGTGAATCCGTTCACCACCTTGCCGTAAAGGAGCACATCGCTGCTCGAGTTGGTCACCACGATCTCCTTAATAGTTGCCTTTGCGGCAAGAGATCGAGGGGGGCACGCCAGGAATAAGCTCAATAGCAAGCAGGCCAGACTAACAGCGCGGATGCCGCAACACCGGCTAAGGGGACGCCCGGAGAAAAGAAGGAGAAGTGATGGCATGTGTTCATATCCTTAGCAAGGCCGCATGCGGTTTTTCATTCTCGGGTTTGGCAAATCAAAACAAACGATTCCTGCAATAGTAAATATTTTCTCCAGGAATGAAAATCCTTTTCCCGGACGGACCATGACAACCGCTTGAAAAGAAAATCCTGTCCAAGAGGCAGGGCCCTCATCCTGGTGGGAGAAATCCGGAACCGAGAATCAACTTTCGAGACAAGCCTCAGGCAGCGGCTGCCATTTTTTGCGCACCAGCCGCCGGGCCTCGCGGAGAAAAGCATCGAAGGTTCGGGGATCCCGGGCGCAAAGGGGAATTGCGCCGTATCTATTGGCAAGCAGTGTCACTTTTTCGGACGGAACCAGATCAATCTTGTTGAAGACTCGCAGGGAGGGGATGGCCCGGAGGCCCAGTTCCTGCAACAGCTTTTCCACCACCGCCATCTGCTCGACATAGTGGGGATTGCTGATATCCACCACATGGATGAGGACATCTGCTTCGTGCAGTTCCTCCAGAGTTGCCTTGAATGCCTGGAGCAAAGTATCGGGCAGGTGACGGATGAAGCCCACTGTATCGGTGATGATCACCTCCATCTCCTCAGGAAACCGAAGGTGGCGGCTGGTGGGGTCCAAGGTGGCGAACAGCTTGTTCTCGGCTATGATCTGGCTGTTGGTGAGAGAGTTGAGCAGCGTCGACTTGCCGGCATTGGTATAGCCGACAAGCGACAATACCGGCAGCTCCTTCTTGCGACGACGTGAACGGCGCTGGTACCGCTCACGGCTCACAGCCTTCAGGTTCCGGGCAAGCTTGGCCAGCCGATCGTTAATGCGCCGGCGATCCACTTCCAGTTTGGTCTCGCCCGGTCCCCGGCCGCCGATGCCGCCGGTGAGCCGGGAAAGGGCATCATCGCGACGAGTGAGCCGGGGCAGCATGTACTTGAGCTGGGCCATCTCGATCTGCAGCTTGCCCTCTCGACTGAGGGCCCGCCGGGCGAAGATGTCTAAGATGAGCTGGGTGCGGTCGATGACCCGCAGCTCGGCGTGATCGGTGATGGAGCGGATCTGCGAAGGATTAAGCTCCTGATCGAAAATGAGCAGGTTGGCGTTCATTCGAAGGGCAGCAAGCATGAGCTCGCTCAGCTTGCCTTTGCCCATGATCCATTTGGGGTTGATCTTGTTCCGGCGCTGGATGACCGTATCGAGGACGATGACGTCATCGGAGCGGGCCAGCTCGGCAAGCTCATCCATGGACTCCTGGGCCTTGGCCCTGAGCAGAGTGGTGACGCTCACCAAGATGGCCCTGTCTCGGCCTTGTTCCACCTCCCGCACCGGCTGGACGCGGGCGAGCTCGTCCTCAAGGGCCGCGATCAACGCCCGCAAATTATGGGGTTGCTGGCTCGGAACCACCGGCGGCAAAAAATGCCAGTTCCGGTCATCCTCGGCCACTGGTGCCAGATGGGCGGCATAGATCCGCTCCGGCAGCCCGTCCGGCGCCATCTTGATCGCTGCCATGAGGTCGAGACGAAGAAAGAGGAGGTCCATCAAGTCGTCTTGGGTGAGATCTTCCCCGGCCAGATGGGTGTGGACACAACGCAATCCCTTGAGTCGGCCGCCGGCGGAGCGGACCTGAGAAAGAGAGGGAATGAAAATGGATTTGTGATCGCCGACGATCACCATTGCCACCTGGCCGGAACGGGCAATCAGCACGCCGATCTGGCGGCCTGTCTCGCTGGAAAGCTCGGTCATGGCCCGGGCCATTTCCGGAGAGATGACGAGGTCGGGATCAACCCGGCGCCTGCCGAACCTTTCGAGTCTTCTGAGCTGGGCGGTCTTAAGGCCGCCGGTATTGCCGGTAACGCTAGCTATAACACCTACCTCCTTATTTTTTGAGTTACTCACATACGGCGGGGCACAACTCGTCAAAGGATCAT
>JARRJE010000059.1:0-13418 GCA_037379765.1 Deltaproteobacteria bacterium | reverse complement strand
AGGTCTCCGGGCCACTGGCCGCTTTTCGATAGGAGGAATTCACATGGATAGAAATAAAAATTTGTGCTTTTTGGTTATTGGCTTTCGCTACCCGTGAATTTAACGAAACCTCTTCGTCGCTCTCTCGTGTCATCACCACGTGAAGTCCTAACTTCGATTCGATTAATACTTTGAGTTTTTTGGCAACTTTAAGGGTGATGTTTTTTTCCAGCAGCTCTGAACGGCCCACAGCCCCGAGGTCCGAACCACCATGACCGGGATCAAGGCAAATGGTGCGAATTAAATCATAGGCTTTCTTTTTCCCGGTTTCCGCCGGGGGTTGGTTTTCTCTTTTCTCCTCCGGTTCTTGCTGTGGTTTTTCCCCATCTATCTCCTCCCGGGCAATGTTACTTTTTTCATCCGCTTTTTTTGGGGGAGATTTGGTCAGGTCAAACACCACCCGAAAAGGTTGTTCCAGGACGAAATTGCGCATAATTTTAAAATCGGATTTCATATGCACCTGGAACACGCTGCTGTTTTCTTCCCAATGATGAACCACTCGATCGATCAATACTGAATTGAGTACATTGATATTCTTTTCAATTTTTGCTTTTTCATTGAGTTTGATCTTGATGGCGTTTTCAGATGGGTTGAATTTATAGGCAAATCCCTGGTCCCCTTCGAATACAATCCGGGTAAAATCCGTATGATCGAAGGAACGGATATTTATAGAAAGAGAAAAAATAGGGAATGTGGAAGCGACAAACAATACAAAAAACAGTACTTTATTCTTCATCAATTATGTTTTAATCGGTCTTACTTATTATAACCACACATCACATCAAATTGGAGGCGGCGGGAATCGAACCCGCGTCCAATAAGAACTTGATTAAAGCATCTACAGACATAGTTTGTTTTGATTACGCCCCCCTGGATAAAAAACAAACAAAAAACCCAGGGTCCGTCCTTTTTAAGTTTTCATCCCCAAGGGTCAAAAGGAAAAACCCTCCGGGCTTATCCTGCTAAATGACGCCCTCATTTCCCCGCAGGAAAGAGAAATAAGAACGGCAGCATTTTATTTATGCTGCAAGAGGTAACTCGTTTGCGTTTCTTTTTTTGAGCCGTTTAATGAGGTGCTCATCTCAACCTGCAGCTTTAACCTCGTCAATACTGTCGAACCCATTTCGCCCCCGTCATTAAATACAGAGGCAATGGCGGGGCCGACGAGACTCGAACTCGCGACCTCTGGCGTGACAGGCCAGCGTTCTAACCGGCTGAACTACGACCCCGCTCAAATCTTACCATATCTGGTGGGCGGAACAGGGCTCGAACCTGTGACCCCCGGCTTGTAAGGCCGATGCTCTCCCAGCTGAGCTACCCGCCCGCAACAACTGGCCGCCTTTTTTACAGGATTCCCCCGCCTTCGTCAAGGAAAAATGGTGAACGATTCAAAAGCCCCAACACCAAAAGGCCCACAAACTCATGCGAGGCCAAGGTCTAAAGGAACCCTCAATGCGCAATGTTGACGTTGTCGGCAATCACCGAAGGCCCTGCACAATAAGGATCGACCGGGATGCTCTTGAACAGCGGTTCTCCCTCTTTCAGGACGAGCGCCTTGTTCAGGACTTCGTCCATGTGCTCTACCAATTCGACACAGAGATCTTTCATGATTTTGGCCGGCACCTCCTTGAGCTCCCGTTCGTTCTCCTTCGGAACGAACACGTGCCGGATGTTGCCTCGACGAGCGGCAAGCATCTTTTCGGTCAGGCCGCCGATGGGTAGAATGCGGCCGCGGAGGGTAATCTCACCGGTCATGGCAACATCTTTGCGTACCGGAATCTTCAGAAGTGCAGAGACCATAGAGGTGGCCATGGTGATGCCGGCGGAAGGACCGTCCTTGGGAATGGCGCCTTCCGGCACATGGACGTGGATATCGAGCTTTTGATAAAAATCAGGAGTAAGCCCCAAAGGCACGGCACGGGAACGTACGTAGCTCAGGGCAGCCTGGGCCGACTCCTGCATGACTTCGCCGAGCTTACCGGTGATGGTGAGCTTGCCCTTACCGGGCATAAGCACCGTTTCGATCTGCAGCAACTCCCCTCCCACCTCCGTCCAAGCCAAGCCGGTGGCCAGGCCGATCTCGTCCTTTTCCTCGGCCAAACCGAACCGGTACTTGGGCACTCCGAGATAGCGGTCGATGGATTGGGCTGTGAGCCGGGATTTCTTGCTGCGTTTTTTCTGCAGGCTCTCACGGGCCACTTTGCGGCAAATACTGGCGATGTTCCGTTCGAGGTTCCGGACCCCGGCCTCCCGGGTATAACAGCGAATGACCTCCCGGATCGCCGCCTCGTTGAAAGAGATGGCATCCGGCTGAAAGCCGTTGGCCTTCAGCTGCTTGGGGATAAGATAATTCAGGGCGATCTGCAATTTATCTTCCTCGGTGTAACCCTCCAGCTTGATGATCTCCATCCGATCCCGCAGGGGAGGCGGAATTGAAGGCAGGTTGTTGGCGGTGGTAATGAAGAAAACATCCGAAAGATCGTAATCCAGATCCAGATAATGGTCGTTGAAGGCGAAATTCTGCTCCGGATCGAGTACCTCCAACAGAGCAGCGGACGGATCGCCCCGGAAGTCCATGCTCATCTTGTCCACCTCGTCGAGGCAGAACACCGGGTTGTTGACCTTGACCTTTTGCAGCGACTGGATAATCTTACCGGGCAGCGCCCCGATATACGTACGGCGGTGCCCCCGAATCTCGGCCTCATCCCGCATGCCGCCCAAAGACAGCCGGACGAACTTGCGTCCCATGGCCCGGGCGATGGACTTGGAAAGGGACGTCTTGCCCACCCCGGGCGGACCTACCAGGCAAAGGATAGGACCCTTGATCTTTTTCACCTTGGACTGCACGGCCAGGTATTCCAGAATACGCTCTTTGGGCTGGCGCAGACCGTAATGGTCTTCGTCGAGGATCTTTTCCGCCTGAACGATGTCGATTCTACTCTTGCTCTTCTGCTGCCAGGGAAGGCTGAGGATGGTGTCGATATAATTGCGAACCACTGTGGCCTCGGCCGACATCGGCTGCATCAACTTTAGCTTCTTGATCTCTTTCTCGACCTTGGCCCTGGCAAGCTTGGGCAACCTCTTTTTGGCAAGCGTCTCCTCGATCTCGGCAATGTCGCCGGCCCCGTCATCCTGATTGCCTATCTCTTTCTGAATGGCCCGGATCTGCTCGGAAAGGTAGTAATCCTTCTGGTTTTTTTCGAGTTTCTTCTTGACCCGGGTGCGAACCCGCTCCTCCAAATTGGCGAGCTCGCTTTCTTTATAGATGAAGCTCAAGACGAGATCCATTCGCTCCAGCAACTTGCCGGCGCCCAGAATCTGCTGTTTTTCCTCGGTCTTCAGGGGTAGGTGGGAGGCGAGAACATCGATAAATTTGGCGGAATCCTCAATGCCGGCAAGGGATTTCACCACTTCCTTGGGAATCTTTCTGGTATTGTTGGCATAATTGGTGAAAGCAGAAAGAATCATCCGCGCGTAAGCAGTGGTCTCGGGGCTCGCCTCTTCGCGCCCGAGCTCAGCCACCTCCACCAGGAAAAAGTTTTCATTCGGGAGGTAGCGTTCGATCCGGGCCCGGCGACGGCCCTCGACCAAGGCCTTGATGGTGCCGTCGGGAAGCGGCAGCAGCTGCAAAACGGCAGCGACCGTCCCCACCTGATGTACGCCGTCTTCCTGAGGATCGTCGACCGCGGCATCCTTCTGGGTGACAAGAAAGATCTCACTTCGCTTGGCCATCACATCCTCGAGGGCCTTGATCGACTTATCCCGGCCGACCACCAGCGGGGCCACCATGTGGGGGAAAAGGACGATATCCCGAAGAGGCATCATCGGATAGACTTTCGGTTCTCTTCGCATCATGAAAAAAACTCTCTGCTCTTTGATGGCCTCGGCAAAAACTCCGAACCTTGGCGGGTGGGAACGAAAAACAAGGAACTACACAACGTGGCCGTCGGCGGAGCGGCTTTTTGCAAGGCCGGCAATCTCACAAAGCCACCTGCTCAGGCGCTTTTCTTGCTCTCGTTTTCATAGAGGATCACTGGGTAATCCCCATTCAGGATCACCTGCTCACTGATCACGCACTCTTTGACGTTGGACTTGGAGGGCAGCTCATACATGATGTCGAGCATGGCCTCCTCCATCACCGAGCGGAGGCCGCGAGCCCCTGATTTTCTCTTAATCGCTTCCTGGGCAATGGCTGCCAGCGCCCCTTCCGTGAAACGCAGTCGAATGTTGTCGAATTCGAACAGCCGCTCGTATTGCCGGGTGAGTGCGTTCCGGGGCTCGCGAAGAATGCGGATAAGATCCTTTTCGTCCAGTTCGTCCATGGTCGCGATTACTGGCAGACGACCCACCAGCTCGGGTATCAGCCCGAAGCGCAGTAAATCCTCCGGCTGGACCTTGGCCAGGATCTCGCCCATGCGCTTGTCCACCTGGCTGACCACCTTGGCGCCGAAGCCCATGGACTTGGTGCCTACCCGCCTCCTGACCACGGTGTCGAGGCCCACGAAGGCACCGCCGCAAATAAAAAGGATATTGGTGGTGTCGATCTTGATCAGATCCTGCTGGGGATGCTTGCGGCCGCCCTTGGGGGGAACACTTGCCACTGTACCCTCGATGATCTTGAGCAGGGCCTGCTGCACTCCTTCCCCGGACACATCCCGAGTGATGGAGGCGCTGTCCGATTTGCGGGCGATCTTGTCGATCTCGTCGATATAGACGATGCCGCGGCTGGCCCGCTGCACGTCGTTGTCGGCCGCCTGCAGCAGGTTGACCAGAATGTTTTCCACGTCCTCCCCCACGTAGCCGGCCTCGGTGAGGGTGGTGGCATCGGCCATGGCGAAAGGCACGTTGAGGATGCGGGCCAGGGTCTGGGCCATGAGGGTCTTGCCGCTGCCAGTGGGGCCGATGAGCAGGATGTTGCTCTTCTGGAGCTCCACCCTCTCTCCATCTCTGCCCCCTTTCTGGGCGTCGATCCTCTTGTAATGGTTGTGGACAGCAACTGAAAGGGTGCGCTTGGCCTGTTCCTGGCCGATGACGTACTCATCGAGGCACTTCTTGATCTCCATCGGTTTCAGTGGCTTGGCTTCCCCTTGCGCCTCGATCTCCTGCTGACGGTCCTCGCTGACGATCTCGTTGCACAAGTCGATGCATTCGTCACAGATGTAGACTGCCGGTCCGGCAATCAGCTTCTTGACCTCGTCCTGGCTCTTGCCGCAGAACGAGCAGAGCACATCGGCATCGTTTTTGTGATCGTTGGCCATAGCTATGATTCCTCCTCGTGGGTCGTCCGCTGCACCAGCACCTTATCAATTATACCATACTCTTGGGCGTCGGCGGCACTCATAAAAAAGTCCCGATCGGTGTCGGCCTTGATCCGTTTGATGGTCTGGCCGGTGTGGTGTGCCAAAATCTTGTTCAGATCCTCTCGCATGCGCAGGATCTCTCGGGCGTGGATGTCGATGTCAGTGGCCTGGCCCTGAAAACCGCCCATGGGCTGGTGGATCAATATCCGGCTGTTGGGCAGGGCGTAACGCTTGCCGTGGGTACCGGCGGCAAGCAGCACCGCCCCCATGCTCGCCGCCTGGCCCATGCACAGCGTGGCGATATCGCACTTGATGTAGCGCATGGTGTCATAAATGGCGAGACCGGCGGTCACCACCCCGCCGGGGGAGTTGATGTAGAAAGTGATGTCTTTATCGGGGTCCTCGGCCTCCAGAAACAGCAACTGGGCGATGATTACATTGGCGACGTCGTCATTCACCGCCGTTCCCAGGAAGATGATCCGCTCCTTGAGGAGCCGGGAGTAAATATCGTAGGCGCGTTCGCCCCGGGGGCTTTGTTCGACGACGATCGGGATAAGGCCGCTCATTCTATTCTCCTGCGGTCTGCTCTTCGGGCGCAGCAGTTGCCGGCCCGGCGGTCGCAACTTTCACTTTTGCTTCCTCCCGAAGAAATTTTAGAATTTTCTCATTCAGCATCTCGTTGATGAAGGGGAGCAGATCATCCCGGTTCTGGAAGTATTTTTTTACTTCCTCGACCGGCATCGCGTATTGGTTGGCAATCCGCTCAAACCCCTGCTTCATATCCTCGTCGGTAACTTGGATCTTTTCCTTTTCAGCAATCTCCTTGAGAATGAAATCGCCCCGAACACGCTTTTCAGCCACTTCTCTGTATTGTTCCCGCATCTGTTCACGGTTCATGCCGGCAGACTCCAAGCTCAACCCCCGCCGCTCGAGATTGGTCTCCATCTCCTTGATGATCTCGTTAATTTCGTAAGTTACCAGTCGTTGCGGCACTTCGAACTCATGACCTTCGAGAAGCTTAGCCATGATCTTGTCGGTGATCTCACCGGCCCGGGCCTTCTCCTTCTCTTCCCTGAGCCGGGTGCGGACGTGCTCTTTCAGGTCCTCGAGGCCCTTGAATTCTTCGCTGACATCCTTGGCAAACTCATCGTCGAGCTCGGGCAACACCCGCTCCTTGACATCCTGCACTTTGATCCGGAACTCCACCGTCTTGTCGGCCAGGACCGGATTGGGGAAGCTGACCGGGAAAGAGATCTCCTTGTCGGTTTCCTCCCCTTTTTTCAGACCTATTAGATTCTCCTCGAACTCCTTGCCGTTGCGCCCGGAGCCGACATCCACTGTATAATTGTCGCCGGCCACCTGCTTCATGGCCTCTCCTTTATGATAGCCTTGAAAATCGATAACGGCCACATCACCGTTGTCGATGCCGCGATTCTCTTCAATGCTGCGCAGGGGAGCATGCTGCCCGCGCAAACTTTCGAGCTCCTGCGCCACCTCCTCATCGGTGACGGTGGCTTCCGCCTGCTCGATTTCAACCCCCTTGTATTCGCCGAGCTCGAACTGCGGCTTGATGTCGATCGCCGCTTCATAGACGAAGGTCCCCTCGCCGGTGAAGCTCTGGCTGGTGATCTCCGGATGAACCACCGCCTTGAGTTTGCTCTGCTCCAGCGCGTCGAAGTAACTCTCCTTGATCAGCTTCTCGCCAAGGTCATATTCCACTTTGGGACCGTAACTCTTCTCGAGCACCTTCCGGGGCACTTTGCCTTTTCGGAACCCCTTGATCGAAACCCTCGCACCTAAGTCCCGGTAAGCGGCATCCAGTTCCTTGCTCACCTGGTCCCTGGGCAGCTCGATCTTTAACTTCTTGGTCAATGGATTAATTTCTTCAACAGTTACTTGCATGTAAATCCTTCCTTTTTCACTCATTTTCGATATCAGTAAACTAATAAGCACGAATAGGAATCAGCGCACTGCAGATTTTCCAATTCCCAAGCTTTTTCCAACAAAACAACATGTAAGCCCGCACAGACCAACGCTGTACTTATCCTATAATAGGGTTCGTGGCAAGTGATAAAGGCAAAGACTTCCAAGGAGGTAGCGCTTTTCGAACATTGCTGAGATGGTGCGAGAGGGGGGAGTTGAACCCCCATCCACCGAGGTGGGCTGGATCCTAAGTCCAGTGCGTCTACCAGTTCCGCCACTCTCGCCAGAAAGGTGAGCGCTCACAGGCACCGCATCTCCTTTGACACCGAGAATATTCGCGGAGCACCAGTTCGACTCGCAAAATCGCGAATTTGCAGCTTTGTATGCGCTTAGGATCAACTTTCCGACCTCAGTCAAGAGAAGGGGTCCGGGGTGGGCATTCGGCCAAGAAATCAGAACCCGGTCATACTACGAGGGGGGTAAAAGAATCACACCTCCATATCAGGCTTTCGCCCATCCTGTGCACTCACCGGTTGTGGATATTCGTGAGCAAAGGAATCAGCAATACTCTGCTCGCAGAAATCCCTTTTTTTGCTAGGCGTAATGCTTCCAGACCATGGAGGACTGAATTTCGTTGACATCGCCATCTTTACCTGCTAGCTAGTAGGACCTGACGCATCCAGGGCTTCTGCCGCCCCTTCACCCTGACAACCACCAATCAAACCAATGGCTTCACCAGAAAACACCCGAACCATCGCGGCTCCTTTTGCCGCCGCAGGCCTCGCCACCCTAATCGGCAGCCTGCCGGTGGCCGATCATCGCGAGGCATTGGCGTGGATCTTCGAATATACTCCGGAAATTCCTCTCTGGCCGCAACTGCCGGCCAATCCTCGGGAAGGGATGATGAGTCAGTTCATCGAGGGCTTCGCCGGGGTGGTCGAGGATGAAAAGACTTATATCGATACAAGCGCCGAGGGATTCGCAGATCAGCTTCTCCACTTTTTCGAGGCCTACCTCCGGGAGAATGAGGAACCGGCTCCACCTGCCGAGTCTCCTTTTGCGGTGAGCCGCGAACGGGCTGGAGGCCTGTACCTTCTTCGAGAGGAAGCTGGCGGCAGGTCCGGCATGGCAGCAGTCAAGGGCCAGATCACCGGCCCTTTCACGCTTCTCACGGGGCTCACCGACCAGAATAAACGATTGGGGTACTACGATCCCACCATTCGGGAAATGGCGGTGAAGGGTCTGGCCTTGAAAAGCGCCTGGCAGGTCCGCTTCCTGAAAGAGATCGGTCTGCCGGTCATCCTTTTCATCGACGAACCGGCCCTTGCGGGTCTCGGCTCTTCCTCTTTTATCAGCATCTCCTTGGAGGATGTCGGCCAGGACCTGGGGGAAGTGATCGGGGCCACCCAGCAGGCAGGAGGCTTAGCGGGCATTCATGTCTGCGACAACACCGATTGGAATTTCCTGCTGTCTCTTCCTCTTGACATCCTGAGCTTCGACGCTTACGGCTATTTCGACCGGCTGGTCACTAACAAGGAGCAACTGCTTGCCTTTCTCGAACGAGGCGGCATTATTGCCTGGGGGCTGGTACCCACTTCCGAGGAAGAACACATCCGACAGGAAACAGCTGAATCGCTGCTGCTCCGGTGGGAGGATCAGGCAGGAATGCTTGCCGGCGGCCGCTGGGACTTGCCTGCCCTTCTCAGGCAGACCCTAATCACCCCGAGCTGCGGTACCGGTTCTCTGGCCCCGGAGCTTGCTCGCCGCGTGCTCCAGCTCGCCAGCGACCTCTCGGCGATTTTGCGCCGTAAATACTTGTAGCTCCGGACTTCGTTGACGCGAGGAAATCCGCCTCCAGAAGCGGGCCACTGGCGCTTTTAGGTTCGGCTTCTTTCTGTGCGAGCACCGAACAAGAAACAACAACCTATTCGTCTGACAGGTAAAATCTTTCCGGAACCTTTATGCTTGACAGCGGTTCCAAATGAGTAAGTCACCGAACACCATGGAAGAGCTCAACCAGATTCTGATCCAACGCAAACAGAAGGCCGTCGACCTCGCTGAGGCGGGCGTTTCCCTTTACGGCAACACCTTTAGACCCACTCATCGGATTGCCGACCTGCTGGCCGAAGGGCAACGGGTGACGGCCGAAACCTCGCCCGAAACCGGCCCTCTTTTCACAGTGGCTGGCCGCATCATCGCTCTGCGCAAGTTCGGCAAAGCCACCTTTCTTCAGATTCAGGACGAATCCGGCCGCATCCAGGTCTATGTCAAAAGGGAGACTGTGGGAGAGGAGAGCTACGCTCTTTTCAAAAAATTCGACCTCGGCGATATTGCTGGCTTCAGCGGCAGGCTGTTCCGGACCAGGACCGGGGAATTGACACTTCATACCGAAGAAGTCCAGTTGGTGACCAAGTCACTGCGTCCCCTTCCTGAAAAATTTCACGGCTTGACTGATGTCGAAATTCGCTATCGGCAGCGCTACGTTGACCTGATGGTCAACCCCGAAGTGCGGGGCACCTTCCGCAAGAGGGTGGAGATCATCCAACTGGTTCGCGAATTCCTGGCCAACCGTGGCTTCCTTGAAGTAGAAACGCCCATGATGCAGCCCATCGCCGGCGGGGCCACTGCACGTCCCTTCAAGACCCACCATAATGCCCTGGGCATTGATCTCTATCTGCGAATCGCCCCGGAGCTCTACCTCAAAAGGCTTCTGGTGGGGGGCTTCGAAAAGGTCTTCGAGATCAACCGAAACTTCCGCAATGAAGGACTCTCCACCCGCCACAATCCCGAGTTCACTATGCTCGAGTTTTACCAGGCCTATGCCTCCTATCACGATCTCATGGACCTCACTGAAGAAATGCTCTCATGGATCGCCGCCGAGGTGACCGGCGCGATGGTGATCAACTACCAAGGCCTGGAGGTGGACCTCACTCCACCCTGGCGGCGCTATACCCTGGAAGAAGCCCTGGTGGAGGTCGGAAGGGTAGCTCCCGAGACAGTGGCCGATCCGGAGAAGATTATGGCGCTCGCCCGGGAGAAGGGCATCGAGCTTCCGCCACAGGCCGGGCCTGGCAAGGCCAAGACCGAGTTGTTCGAGCTGCTGGTGGAAGAAAAGCTCATCGACCCCACCTTCGTCACCGCCTATCCCACCGAGGTTTCCCCCCTGGCCCGCCGCAATGAAAATAACCCTGAGGTGACCGACCGCTTCGAGCTGTTCATCACCGGCCGTGAAATGGCCAATGCTTTCAGCGAGCTCAACGACCCGGTGGATCAGCGGAGACGCTTTGAAAAACAAATCGCCGAGCGCAACGGCGACGAGGAGATTTTCCCGGAGCTGGATAAGGATTTCGTGCGTGCCCTCGAATACGGCATGCCGCCGGCAGCCGGCGAAGGCATTGGCATTGACCGGCTCGTAATGCTGCTCACCGATTCGCCCTCAATCCGGGACGTGATTCTCTTTCCCCACCTGCGCCCGGAACAGGGCGGCGAGTGATAACGGTTTTCCCACTTTTGAGAGGTTTTAACGACATTGCACTTCGAGTGGTTTGTCTCTCTTCGCTATCTTAAAGCCAAACGTAAGCAAGGCTTCATTTCGCTCATCTCGCTCATCTCCGTATCCGGCGTGACCGTTGGGGTAATGGCCTTGATCGTGGTACTCGCTGTCATGACCGGCTTCACCGAAGGTCTCCGCGGAAAAATCCTCGGTATCAACTCGCACGTGGTCGTCCAGAAGTTCGGTGACCTCATTTACGACTATCAGACCTTGGAAAAGAAGCTTGCCGGGATGAATGGGGTGACCGCTGTCACTCCCTATATTTACTCCCAGGCGATGATCACCAGCGGCGTGGAGGGGACCGGCGTCATCCTGCGGGGCATCGACCCGAAGAGCGCCGGCCGGGTGCTCAATCTGGCCGACACCCTCATGGCGGGCAGCCTTGCCGGGCTTGAAACGCCTGCAAATTCACCAGGAGCGTTGCCTGGCATTATCATCGGCAAGGAGCTCGCTAAACAGTTACGGGTCTTTACCGGCGATTCGGTGCGGTTGCTTACGGCCGCCGGGAATCTCACTCCCATGGGGGTGATCCCCAAGATGAAGACCTTCCGTGTGGTCGGCATCTTTGATACGGGCATGTACGAATATGATGCGACCCTGGTTTTCGTCTCCCTCCATGCAGCTCAGAGCTTTCTCAGTCTGGACGATGCTGTTAATGGCTTGGAGCTGAAAGTGGCCGACATCGACCAGGCCGGCCGCATCGCCACGGCTATCCGTCGGCAGCTCGGGCCCGCCTTCGTGGCCAAGGACTGGATGAGCATGAACAAGAATCTCTTCTCTGCCCTGCAGCTGGAGAAAACGACCATGTTCATCATCCTGGCCCTCATTGTGCTGGTTGCCGCCTTCAACATCGTGAGCACTCTCATCATGGTCGTAATGGAGAAGGCCAAGGATATCGCCATTCTCAAATCCATGGGGGCCACCTCAGCCGGCATCATGCGCATTTTCGTCTATGAAGGGCTGGTGATCGGCCTCACCGGCACCCTGCTCGGAGTAGCCGGCGGGCTAGGCATCTGCGAGCTACTGAGCCGATATCATTTCATCAAACTGCCGAGTGACGTCTACCCGATGTCCACCCTGCCGGTCAAGGTCCTGCCCCATGACGTCGCCCTGGTCGCCCTTTCGGCCCTACTGATAACCCTGGGCGCGACCCTCTATCCCTCCTGGCAGGCCTCGCGGGTCGACCCGGCCGAGGCCTTGCGGTATTGACCGATGCGAGCACCCGCCATGGACTGCACAGCACCATCTCCGCCTCCTCTCCAAGAGAAAACCGACTTTTTCCTTGCGGAGGGCATCGAGAAGAGTTACCGGGAGGGCGGCAGCAAGCTGGATGTCCTCAAAGGGGTGAATCTTGCCATCGGCAAGGGCGAGCGCATCGCCATCGTCGGCGCATCCGGCACCGGCAAGACCACCCTGCTTCACGTGTTTGGCACCCTCGACCGGCCCGACCGCGGCGTCTGGCGGTTCCAGGGAGAGGACGTCTTCCGGCGGAGCGACTCAGAGCTTTCCCTCTTCCGCAACCGGACCATGGGATTCGTCTTCCAATTTCACCATCTGTTGCCTGAGTTCACCGCCTTGGAGAATGTGATGATGCCGGGGCTGATTGCCGGGAAGGAGAAAAAGGACCTGGCAGCAGAGGCAGCGGAGTTGCTCAGCAGAGTGGGGCTATCCGATCGCACCACACACAAGGTGGGCGAGCTCTCTGGTGGTGAGCAGCAGCGGGTAGCCCTGGCCCGAGCCATCATCATGAAACCCGCCCTCCTTCTTGCCGACGAGCCCACCGGCAATCTGGATCCCAAAACCGGCTATCGTGTTTTCGAGCTGATCCAGGAACTGAATGCCGCCCTCTCCGTCTCCATTGTCATGGTCACTCACAATCACGACCTTGCCGCCCACATGGACCGCTGCCTCACCCTGGCCGAGGGGCGGCTCCATCCGTCATGAAGTCATCCTCAAATCGAAGCAAAATCTTGTCGTAACTGATCAAAATACCAAAAATTTTCACCATTTCATGCTGTAAGCGTCCATAGATGCTGCAAGCACGCTGAAGAAGACTGTGAGCGGTACGGTGGTTCTCTGCGAACAGATCGATGGCAGAGGAGATAGGGGATCTGTAAAAGCTTACAGCTTGACAGTATCGAGATTGCTTGCTAATTGACAAGGTCATCAAAACCGCGGTGAAATCCGAAAAAAAGAAATCCGCTTTCTCCCACCCCTTCCAGCACGCGGCCGGCGGGGCACAACTCTCATCTCCAGGATCGAATCGATGACTTCCAACTCCCTCCGGCGATTAATTGGACCGGGCCATCGCCCCTATCGCAAATCCGCAGGGATGACGATTCTCTTGTTGTTGATGTTCCTGATCATGACGGTGCCGGCTACCGCCCAGCAAAGAACGCTGGTTTTGCCTTTGAAGATCAATGCCCCGACGGCTGCCGACAAGCTCACTCGTATAGCGGACCAGACTCTCCAAGAGACCTTGCAGGCCAAGGGTGAAAAGATGCTCCCCCGGAGCGAAGCTGAGGCGGTCTTTGCCTATAATAAAACATGGCCACCCTCCGCAGAAAAACTCCTTGCCTTTACGGCCGGCAAGGAGATCGACT
>JARRJE010000058.1:0-12858 GCA_037379765.1 Deltaproteobacteria bacterium | reverse complement strand
TTCTTCAGTGCTCTTGAGCGGGGGCGGGCAATCTTCCCGGAAATCGAAGTTATAGATCATGAAGCTGGATTCGAGCGATTGCCGGGCGCAAGCCGTCCCAGGCAGCAGCCCCAAGAAAAGGATGACGGCAAGGATCGCACTGCGCATGCCTTGTTTTCACCGTCTTTGCTGAAATTATTTGTTAGGGTATTGATTTTCCGGTATGAAAATGAGAAAAAAGCAATTGTCGTTCCATGATTGCTTCCCTGTATTTTTCTTGTAAAATCAGAATATTGAAATTTAAAGCTTCAGGCGAGGTGGACGGGATTCCGGAATTGCGCTTCGTTATTGCGGGCTACCCGGTCGTCGTGGCGGATAACCTTGAAAACAGCAGCCGGGAGGCGCTGCTCCGAGTCGAACGGATCACCGGCGGGCGGGTTTCATTCCGGCAGGCTGATATCCGGGACAAAGACGCCATGGCGGCCCTTTACAAAGACCATGACATCGAGGCGGTGATCCATGTTGCAGGTCTGAAGGCCGTAGGCGAATCGGTCTCCGCTCCCCTGCGGTATTATCAGAACAACATCACCGGTACGCTGACCCGTCTGGAAACCATGGCCGCGGCCGATGTGCGGACAATCATCTTCAGCTCTTCGGCCACCGTTTACGGCGACCCGGCCACGGTGCCGATCCGGGAGGACTTCCCCTTGACGGCGACCAATCCGTATGGCCGCACCAAGCTGATGATCGAGGAGATCCTCAGGGATCTTTGGGTTGCGGACCCCGAGTGGAACATTGCCCTGCTCCGTTACTTCAACCCGGTAGGGGCGCACGCGAGCGGGCTGATCGGGGAAGACCCGCGCGGCATCCCCAATAACCTGATGCCTTTTATTGCTCGGGTAGCAGTGGGCAAGTTGAAGGAACTGTCGGTCTTCGGCGGTGACTATCCCACTCCTGACGGCACCGGGGTGCGGGATTATATCCACGTCGTTGATCTGGCCCGGGGACATCTTGCCGCCCTCGAGCGGATTGCCGGCCGCCGTTGCGAAAAGGGCTGCGATTCGGTGCTGACTTATAATCTCGGGACAGGGAGAGGCTATTCCGTTCTGGAAATGGTCCGGGCCTTCGAGCAGGCTTCGGGGCGCAAAGTTCCTTACCGGATCGTGGGCCGCCGGTCGGGAGATATCGCCGTCTGCTATGCCGACCCGACACTGGCCAATCAAGAGCTGGGCTGGGCTGCGGAACGCGGCCTCGAGGAGATGTGCGCCGATACGTGGCGCTGGCAGTCGCAGAATCCGGATGGGTATAGGGGGTAAAGGCGAGATGCAAGGTTCGAGGTCCAAGTGTCAAGTGGGAAATCTTTAGCCTTGCGCACAGGAACCGCAAAACGTAAAACGTGAATCATAACGAGTAAAGACTCAGTTGCTCGCCCAAAAGTTAAAGATAAGCGTAGGCAGCGGTTCATCAGCTCAGGAACACAACGACCAGGAATTTGGCCTTCCCGCTTAAATAAATCTTGAGCCTTGAACCTTGTGCCTAGAATCTGAAATACAAGCTCAGCAACTAAAAGGAAAAAAACATGATCCCAGTCATTCTGGCCGGCGGCTCCGGGACCCGGCTCTGGCCGTTGTCGCGCAAGTTCTATCCCAAACAGTTTCTCGCCCTCGCCGGGAAGGACACCATGCTGCAGGCGACCCTCAAGCGGCTGGAAGGAATGGAAGGGCTGAAACCGCCGCTGGCGGTCTGCAATGAAGAGCACCGGTTCCTGGTGGCTGAGCAGCTTCTGGAAATCGGGGTCAAGGCCGCCATCCTCCTTGAGCCGGTGGGGCGAAACACGGCTCCTGCGGTGGCCCTGGCGGCCCTGGAAATCCAAAAGCGAGGGGAAGACGATGTGATGCTGGTACTGCCCGCCGATCATTTGATCCAAGATGTGCCGAGTTTTCAGCAGGCCTTGATGACCGGCCTCGAGGAGGCGAAAAAGGGCTTTCTGGTGACGTTCGGGATCAAGCCGGAATACCCGCATACCGGTTACGGTTACCTGCAAGGGGGCGAGGCGCTCGATGAATCGGGGAATGCTTTCCGGGTCACACGGTTTACTGAAAAGCCTAATCTGGAGACGGCAAAGGGGTATGTCGATTCGGGCGAGTATTTCTGGAACAGCGGCATGTTCATGTTTCTGGCCAGCCGTTATCTTGAGGTGCTCGGTCAATTTGCCCCGGAAATTTTTCGTGCCTGCCAACGCGCCAGCGAGCAAGCCGATGTCGATCGCGACTTCATCAGGGTCGGACGGGAACCGTTTGCGAGCTCTCCGGAAGATTCCATCGATTACGCCGTCATGGAAAAAACCGCGGATGCCGTGGTGGTGCCGATGGCGGCCGGCTGGAATGATGTCGGCGCCTGGTCGGCGCTCCAGGACGTGAGCAGCCAGGAAGGCGCGGCCAATGTGGAGATCGGCGACGTCATCGCCCGGAAGACGCGCAATTGCTATCTGCGGGCGGAAAGCCGCCTACTGGCCGCCATCGGCTTAGAGAACATCATCGTTGTCGAGACGCCTGATGCCGTGCTGGTGGCCCAGCGGGACCAGGTTCAAGATGTGAAGGAGATTGTTCAACTGCTCAATGGGAGCGCCAGAGGGGAGACGTTGTTCCATAAAAGGGTTTATCGTCCCTGGGGCTGGTTCGAGGGGATCGATCAGGAAGAGCGCTTCCAGGTCAAGAGGATCATGGTGAAACCGGGGGCGAAGCTTTCGTTGCAAAAACATCACCATCGAGCGGAGCATTGGGTGGTGGTCAGGGGAACGGCCCTGGTGACCTCCGATGAAAAATCTTTTCTGCTCACCGAAGACCAGTCGACCTATATCCCTTTGGGGCAGAAGCATCGCCTTGAAAATCCGGGCACGATTTCTCTTGAGCTCATCGAAATTCAATCCGGCAGCTATCTCGGCGAGGATGATATCGTGCGTTACGAAGACCAGTATGGCAGAAATAAAGGCTGACGTCTCGGTAAGACCTCAAATCGTGGAAACGTAAATCGTAAAAAGTATTTTTGCATCACTCGTCACGTTTTTACGATTTACGATTCATGGAAGAAATTCTGCACCTGCTTTCGCCAATCCGAAACCTGAAAATTAAAATCCCAATGCGACTTCCAGCCATTATCGTTGTGCTCATGCTGGCTGGCTGCGCCGGGCGAATGCAACACTGGTATAACCCGGGGGAGACCCAGGTTGACTTCGATCGGGATGCCCAGGAGTGCGATATCATCGCGCGAGAGTTTGCCCGGCAGGCCACCTTGACCGGCAACCGGCAAGATCCCGAGACCTACGTTCGAACTTACAATAATTGTCTTTATGCGAAAGGCTGGAGCGTGTTACCCCCGGGCTCCGATTCCCCGGCGGGAGGACCTCCCCCGGCTGCATTCGAAAAAAACGGCACCGTTAAGGGGTTCGGAGAAGCCTTCACCGTGCCTACCGGCTTCGTCCTAAAATCGAACGTGACCCGGACCTACGGCCCCACTTTGATGCAAAACCAGGGTCTCACTCGGGATTTTGCCCCCGCGGATTTCCCTGCCAGGGAGCCTTTTTTTCTTTATGAGCAAGGCGCTCTGAGGAAAGACCCCGATCGGCTGCGCTGGACGATTTTCTTCGGCAATCTAAAGAACAGCTGGGTGGCGGGGCTGGGAGGATATCTCCTGTTGGACGACCGGCAGCGGGTTTTGATCGTGGTGACCAAGCCCCTCCCGCCCCAGAACGAAAAGCCCTTACCCGGGCTCCGACTGGATTCGGGGCAAATCAAAGCGATGGAAAAATTTCGCGCGGCATGGCTGCCGTGGCTGAAGAGTACCGCTGGCCCTCGATAGAAAGTCGACCACAGAGCTATTGAGCAGCGAGAGACGAGCAAAAATTGATGGTTTAGCCAAAAGCACCAAATCCGGCTGCTGGGCATATCGTGGTAAGGGCGCACAGGTGCCGCAGATTCGCGCAAGCGCGACCGCCCGCTATAGCAGCGCTATGCGGGCGGAAGCGATCGCGCGAAGATGCGGTGCCTGTGTGCCCTTACTGTCCCTTGATGAAATCGATTTGCTTCTCATCCGGCGCCAGGGCCGGATCGGCCTCGACGAGAATCTGCACTTTATAATGTCCTTCCAGCTCGAGAAGGTCTTCCCGTTTTCTATTGAGAAGGTAGTGGGCGACCTTGCTCGGCAGGCGGCATTCTACCCGCTGAATGTGCTTCCGATTCAAACCGGTGTGGATCTGGCGGAGGCAGACCAGGGCCTGGGTCTCCACGGACCTCACCATGCCGCGCCCCTGGCAATGCTCGCAAGGAAGATAGCTGCCCATCTGAATGGGAGAGGCCATCTTTTGCCGGGAGATCTGCATCAGGCCGAATTTGGAGATGCGGCTGAAGTCCACTTTGGCCTTGTCCCGCTTCATGCTCGCCTTCACCTGCTTTTCTACTTCCCGGATGTGCTTCTGGTCCCGCATGTCGATGAAATCGACCACGATCAGGCCCCCCAAGTCCCGCAGCCGCAGCTGGCGGGCCAGTTCGTCTGCCGCTTCCATGTTGGCCAGAAAGATGGTTTCCTCGAAGTTCTTGTCCTTGGCGGTGCGGCCCGAGTTGACATCGATGGCTACCAAAGCCTCGGTGGGGTTGATGACGATGGAGCCCCCTGAGGGCAGCGGTACTTTGGGCTGGTAGATCTGCTCGATCTGTTCTTCTACCCGGTACTGATTGAACAGGGGCTGGGAACCGTGATGGAGCCGGACCTTTGCTTTGCGCTGCTTGGGCGGCAGCAGCTTGAGAAAATGCTGAACCTGGTCGAAGGCCTCCTGGGTATCTGTCACGATCTCCTGGATGTCAGGGGTGAAACGATCGCGCAGAAAACGGGAGATGATGTTCTGTTCTTTGTAGATCAGGGCCGGGGCCGGAGAGCTCTGACCGCGTTTCTTGATCTCGCCCCAGAGATTCAACAGATAGCGGGCGTCGCTGGGTGATATCGGCACTGGCGGTGCGGATGATGTAGCCGATGCCCTCCGGCAGTTTGAGAGTGCTCACCATCTCACGCAGCCGTGCCCGTTGCGCCTCCTCCTCGATTTTCCTGGAAATGCTGGCGCTGTCGCTTCCGGGCATCAGGACGAGGTAGCGGCCTGGCAAAGAAAGATAGGTGGTCATGTTGGCGCCCTTGCCTCCGGTGGCCTCCTTGACGACCTCCACCAGCACTTCCTGCCCCTTGCAGATCACCTCCTGGATGGCCAGATCCTTCCAGTGTGTGTTCTGGTCCTCTTCCTTGCAGTAGTACTCCGGGTGGATTTCGCTGAAAGGTAAAAAGCCGTTCTTGGCAGTGCCGATATCGACGAAGGCAGCCTGAAGGTTCGGCTCGACGGCAGTGATCCGCCCCTTGTAGATGTTTCCCTTGGTCGATTCCCGGGACACCGTCTCGACGTGCAGGGATTCGACCTTGCCGTTTTCAAGGAGGACGATCCGGCACTCTTCCGGTTCATCGGAGTTGATCAGGAGCTTCAGGGCCAGAGCGGCAGAAGCCTGCGGCTCGGCTGTCCCTGCGGCCGGTCTTTTGCCCCGTCTTCGGCCTTTTCTGGCGCCGCTTTTGGGCGCCGTTTCCTCGGAGGACTTGTTTTCGGCGGCCTTTTCTTTCTGCGGCTGTTCCTTGCCGCCTTTCTTGGTCCCGCCGGCGGTCCGCCGCGCCCCTGAAGACTTCCGGCGCCGACTGCGGGCGGCGGGTTTGCCCTTCTCGCCGGAAGATCCCTGCTGAGCTGTCGTCCTGTCGGCTTCGTTCTCTGCGGCGGCCAGGGCCGGCTCCGGGGAATCGGAGCGCAGAGAAAGGGGTTCCTGCCGCTCGAGAGCCGCCGACATCGCCATCTCGGGCTCAGGAGCTGCTTCCCCCGTCTTTCTGCTTTTTCGCGAGAGGGACAGCAGCTTCTCAGCAGCTGATTTCAGAAAAGAAGCGTCGCTTCCTTTGCTGTCGGCTGTTGGCTCGACGCCAGCGTGTTCATTGGTTTTGTTCTCATTCATGTTTTTTTCTCTTTACCGGTTGTGCGGTGAAATTTCCTCAGTGGTCCGGGCCGTGGCGGCCTCGCCGCCCTTGCCCCGATCGGGTGCTGGAGAGCTCTCGCCGGCAAGCCGGTTGGGGTTGACTTGGTAGTATTCACCGTGGTTGTGGGTGACGGTGTTCAGTTGGTTTTCTTTCTGGAGCTTCGCCAGCACATCCCTGGTCGGCGCAGGCTCAAGATTCAGTGCCTCGCAGATATCGTCCAAGGTGCAAGGGCGGCGCCGGAGCATCTCCAGGATTTTCTTGGTCGTTGCCTGCCCTTGCCGGTTGCGTTCCCTCCGAGTCAAATCGACCAGGATTTCGACCCGGCCGGGAAAGCGGGCGGCGATCGCTTCCATTTCCTCCGGTTCCATGGGAAGAGCAAAGGATTCCAGCGGTGGCCGGGCCACGGAATTGAGCTGAATGCGGTCGGGGTGGATGCGGGCGGCGGCCTCACGAAGCGCGACGATATCCTCCTCGCTGTCGTTGAGATTTTTTACCAGCAGGATTTCAAGCCAGATCTCTCCCTGAAATTCCTGGCGGAAGCTGACAAGTCCGTCGATGATCGTCTCCAAGTCCGCGCAGGGTGCCGGTCGGTTGATGCGGCGATGGCTCCGGGGCAGGGCGGCATCCAGGGAGGGGACGACGATATCGGCGGCGGCCAGTTCCGCCCGCACTTCGGGCCGGAAGAGCAGCGAGCCGTTGGTGAGCACCGCCACCGGAGCGGCCGTGCTCGCCTTCAGATGGCGGATGATCGCGCCGAGACCGGTGTGGAGGGTGGGTTCACCGGAAGCGGTGATGGTGAAGACATCCGGCAGGGGCGTTGCGGGATCGGCCAACAGATGGTCGATCTCGGCGATGATTTCAGCAGAAGGTGAATATTCCCCTCGCTCGCAGGTGAGAATACGGGTGGCCCCGACCTCGCAGTAAACGCAATCGAAATTGCAGATGTTGTCGGGCAGCAGGTCGATGCCCTGAGAGAGGCCCAAACGCCTTGAGTTAACGGGTCCGAAAAGATATTTCATCTAGATATATTATCTGCATCGCCAACCCAAGAAATGAATCCAGGAAGCCGTCGGTAGGTTTTCGGCACGATGCTGAGAAAAAATTTACTGGAATAAAGAAAACGGGCAGGTGCGCGGCGAAGCAATTGATCCTTTTGGTTTTTTGGGATCCGGCCCGCTCCGGCCGCTTCGATACTGATGGCCTTGCAAAAAATACGGATCCCGGCGGGCGGGACTTGAAAATATAACAATCTCGCAAAAAGCACCAAAGCCCCCGGAGGCGGAAAAAACATCACGAAAAGAAACGCGGCCCATCGAAGGCGAAACTTTTTGCGAGCCGACAAACACCGACTCAAGAAAAAAGTAAAACAATCGTTGCTGATTAGCAAGGTTAAATTAGAGGGGCCCCCGCCTTTTGCCTTGACACTGCCTGGTGGGACGCGTAGATTCCGGTTTTGCGTTGCAGATGAACTACTTTATTTCCATTTCCCCCTAGTGAAATCATGCGCAGCGATTTGATGAAGAAAGGATTGGAACGGGCGCCTCATCGCTCCTTGCTCAAAGCGATCGGCTATACCGATGAGGAGATCAACCGGCCGTTGATCGGAATCTGCCATGCCCACAATGAGATCATTCCCGGTCATGCCCATCTGGATAAAATAACGGAAGGGGTCAAGGCCGGCGTCCGCATGGCGGGCGGTACCCCTATTTCCTTCGCCACCATCGGTGTCTGCGACGGCATCGCCATGAACCATCCCGGTATGAAATATTCGCTGGCGAGCCGGGAGATCGTTGCCGATTCAGTGGAGATCATGGCTCAGGCCCATCCCTTCGATGCCCTGGTCTTGGTCCCCAACTGCGACAAGGTGGTGCCCGGAATGCTGATGGCCATGCTCCGGCTCAACATTCCGGCGGTGATGGTGAGCGGCGGGCCGATGCTGACCGGCCGTTTCCGGGGCTCCAACGTCCATTTGATCAGCGTCTTCGAAGGGGTGGGGCGAGTCAAAGCCGGTACGATGAACGAGGCCGAGCTCTGCGAGCTCGAGGACGCGGCCTGCCCGGGATGCGGCTCCTGTGCCGGGATGTTCACCGCCAATTCCATGAATTGTCTGGCGGAGGCGGTGGGACTCGCCCTCCCCGGCAACGGCACCATTCCGGCAGTGGCTGCAGCCCGGCTGCGGCTGGCCAAGCATGCGGGAATGGCGGTGATGAATCTGCTTGCCAAGGAAATCCGGCCGCGGGACATTGCCACGCGGGAGGCCTTCGAGAATGCCATGGCCGTGGATATGGCCCTCGGCTGCTCCACCAACACCGTGCTCCATGTGCCGGCCATCGCCAAAGAAGCCGGAGTGGATCTGCCGCTCGATCTATTCAATATCGTGAGCGACCGTACCCCCCATCTTTGCAGTCTTATTCCCGGCGGTCCTCACAGCATGCAGCAACTCGACGAGGCGGGCGGAGTGCCGGCGGTGATGAAAGAGCTGCTTACGACAAGCCATGGCCTCCACAAGGAGGTGACTACGGCCACCGGCAAAACGCTGGGCGAGAATCTCGCCGGGGCCGAGGTGCGGGATCGGGAAATCATCCGACGGGCGGACAGTCCTTACCATCGAGAGGGCGGCATCGCCGTGCTTTACGGCAATCTCGCCCCGGACGGCGCCGTGGTCAAGCAGTCGGCAGTGGCTGAGGAAATGCTTGTCCATCGCGGTCCGGCTCGGGTCTTCAACTCTGAGGAGGAGGCCCAGCAGGCCATCCTCGGCGGTCGTATCCGCGCAGGGGACGTAGTGGTGATTCGCTATTGCGGCCCCAAGGGCGGTCCCGGCATGCCGGAGATGCTTTCTCCCACCTCGGCCATCATCGGCATGGGATTGGGCAAGAGTGTGGCGCTCATCACCGATGGCCGCTTCAGCGGCGGCACCCAAGGGGCCTGTATCGGCCACATTTCTCCGGAGGCTGCAGAAGGCGGACCCATCGGCCTGGTGGAGGAAGGAGATGTTATCGTCGTCGACATTCCCCAAAAGAAACTGCAGCTGGAGGTCGCGGCCGAGGAGCTCGAGCGGCGGCAGACGGCGTGGCAGCCGCCGCCGCCGAAGATCACTACCGGCTATGTCGGTCGATATGCAAAATTGGTCACCTCCGGTAGTACTGGCGCGGTTTTCAAGGAAGAATGACCGCGTGCAACAAAGTCCGATCTCCCGAGTGGTGACGGGTTCGCGAAATGCTCGACATACCTATGTATGCCTCCGCTGCCGCCGTTTTCACGACACCGCCGCTTCTTTGCGAACTTTTGTACTCAGCCATTTTGAGCGGAATGAGGCCTTATGCTTATGCACCGGCATCCATGAACATTTCCAGGGAAGCTTGCACCTCGTGACTGGTTATTGAATAAGGCAGGAACGGGAAGGTTGATTTTTGAGGTCGACAAATCGACAATCGAAAATCAAAAATGATGACGATGGCCAGACACCCCCTCAGCCTCGGGTTCACCCTGCGACCCTGCCTTCTAGTACTTTGCCTCATGGCGTTCTTGGCCGTTCCGCGGGCAGCAGCCGAGGAAACGCTTCCCGCTCCCTGGCAAATTTCCGCTGATCGCCTGACCCATTACAAGGAACCCGAGATCATCGTCGCCGAGGGAAACGTTATTCTCACCCGGCATAAGGAAGGAGCCGGGCCAATGGTGATTAAAGCCGATTGGATACGTTACGACGTGAGCCTCAGCCAGGTCAAGGCCCGGGGCAATGTCTCCCTGAAGACCGATAAGTATTTGATTGAGGCGGAAAAGGCCAAGCTACTTCTCGACAAACAAACCGGCACCTTGCTCGACAGCACCATTCAAGTGCCTCGGGAGGGATATATTCTCTATCTCACTGGTCGGGAAATCGAAAAAACTGGGGAGCTCACTTATCACATCAGGAAGGGTACCGTTACCTCCTGTCCACGAACGCCGGATCATTCTCCCCCCTGGACGATTACGAGCCGGGATGTCCGCCTCAAGCAAGGGGGCATAGCCGTCCTCAAACACGCGACTCTGCATATCAAGAGTATCCCGGTCGCTTATACCCCTTACATGGTTTTTCCGGCCAACACCGAGCGCAAATCGGGATTTTTGCTGCCAGAGCTCTCAAATTCCGAGCGGAACGGTACAGGCCTCATCCTGCCTTATTTCCTGAATCTTTCTCCCAGCCAGGACGTGACTTTCTATCCCGGCTACCTCAGCAAACGGGGGCCGCTGGCGGGCCTGGAGGCCCGATACGTGGCCGATGTGCGGTCAAAGGGCACTTTTCTCCTGACCTACCTGCAGGACCGCACCGAAGATACTCCGACCGACGATTATCTCGACGACGGCATCCTGAGAACCAACCATGACCGTTATTGGGTACGGGGGAAGGTGGATCAGTATTTCAGCGATTCGCTGGTCACCAGGCTCGATTTGGATGTGGTTTCAGACCGCGATTTTCTGCAGGAGTTCCGCAATGGCCTCCTCGGCTATAATGCGACCAACCGGGAGTTCTTGAATACTTTCCACCGGGGCTTGCAGGACGACACCGTCAATTTGCGCACCTCGACCGTGCAGACGGTGAAATCCTGGGACACCGTGCTGCTGTTGGGTGAAGTGCAGGCGGTCGATGATGTGCGTGATATCCCTGTGCCGGAATCCGCGGTCCAAACCCTGCCCCGGCTGCGGTTCGACGGGCGCTCCCTTTTCCCCGGTATGCCGTTCAGCCTGGCTTGGGGTACGGAACTGGTTGATTACTGGCGGAAGAGGGGAATCGGCTATGAGCGCCTTGATCTGTATCCCCGGCTGATCGCTTCCATTCCCAGGGGGATCCTTGAGGGTCATCTGATCGGCGGCGTGCGCCAAACTTCTTACTTGGTCCAGACATACGGCAATGCCGATTGGAACAACGAGCGAACCCAGAGCCGGACCCTCGAAGATTTCGAGGGAGAGGTCGCCACCACTATCTTTCGGGATTTCAAAATGGACCTGGGGAAGGTCAAGTCGCTGACCCATACCTTCCGACCGGCATTGATCTACAATTATCTCCCTTCGGTGTCACAGCAGTCCCTGCCGTTCGTTGACGATGTCGACCGGATCGAGCCGAGGAATTGGGTGGCCTATCGGTTCGACAACTATTTTGATCTAGGAACGGGGGAGCGCGAGGCTCTGGCCAAACGCTATCTCGGCTATTTTCGGGTAAGCCAGACCTATGACATCCGGGAAGAACGGCGAGCTCTCATCAGTGCGCAGGATCAGCGCCATCCACTCTCCGATGTGCTCCTCGAGCTCGATACCTATCCCCTCCCCCGGCTGCGACTCAATTCCGAGACCGCCATCAGCGTCTATGGCCAAGGCATCCCCTATTTCAAAGTTCTCTCCAGCTACTCCGATACCAACGGCAACAGCCTCTTTGTCAATTACAGCTATCAGCGGGACCCAAGCGCGACGCGGCCTTATTTTTATATCGATCATCCAACCGAATCGGAGCAAAAACTCGCCCTGGGCTTGTTGACTCACCTGACCAATACCATCTCGTTCCAAGGCAGTATGACCAAGGTCTGGCGGACGGAGGCGGGGCAAGACGTGGACGATCTGGATCAATCCGTCCACATTCTCTATCATCCTTCCTGCTGGGGGTTGGAGCTCAATGCCTCCAGAACCTCCGACGACAAGCGCATCGCCCTGGTTTTCTCGCTTACCGGTATCGGCGACCTATTGGGAGTGGGCCTGCAAGAGACTGGACTACAATATGAAGTATTATGATGTTTTCAACGGCGACGCCGACGGCATCTGCGCTCTGCATCAGCTGCGGCTTGCTGAGCCGCGGGAATCGGAGCTGGTCAGCGGCGTCAAGCGGGATATCCGCCTGCTTGGCCGGCTCGCGGGCATAAGGGAGGCGACGATCACAGTGCTCGACATCTCCCTGGAAACCAATCGGGAGGATTTGGCCGGGCTGCTTGCCGCCTCCAACCGTGTTCTCTATATAGATCACCATTTCGCAGGAGTGATTCCCCAAGTCGCCAACCTGGAGGCCCATATCGATCCCCGACCGGAAATGTGCACCAGTCTGATCGTCGACCGACTGTTGGCAGGGCGATATCGCGCCTGGGCGGTGGCAGCCGCCTTTGGCGACAACTTGCACGGGGCGGCGCGGGAGAAAGCTGCCACTCTGAACCTTGACGAGGACCAGCTTGCCCGGCTTCTTGAGCTCGGAGAGCTTCTGAATTACAATGGCTACGGCCGGACGATGGCGGACCTCCACTTCGATCCGACCGAGTTGTATCGGGCGGTGCAGCCCTTTGCCGATCCTTTTGATTTCTGCGGCCACTCGCCGATCCTGTCCAGGCTTCGGGCCGGCTATGAGGGCGACATGCTGAAGGCCAGAACTTCCACACCCATTCGGGAGCATGAGGGGGGAAGGATCTACCGTTTTCCGGCCAAACCCTGGGCCAGGCGGAGCGCCGGTGTTTTTATCAATGAAAAGGCCCGAGCTCGGCCCGAAGCGGCCCATGCCCTGCTGGTGGCTAACGGCGACGACACCTTTACCGTGAGCGTCAGAGCGCCGCTCGACCGGCGAGAGGGAGCGGATACCCTCTGCCGGCATTTTCCGAATGGTGGCGGCCGCGCCGCCGCCGCCGGAATCAATGACCTGCCGGCAGACCGGATTGACGAATTCCTGCGGCTTTTTGAGGAAGCATTCGAGTGATGAAATGAAATGGGCAACAGCGCTGCATTGGCTTTGTCGGCTTTCTGTCGATGCTCACAGTGCTGGCATCAGAGGCGCCGCTGGCGGGTTACGGATGGAGATTGATTGCGACAACCTTTCCTCTT
>JARRJE010000057.1:0-10572 GCA_037379765.1 Deltaproteobacteria bacterium | reverse complement strand
GGAAAAGGCTTCCTGGCCTATCTCTTCAGCAGCTATACTTGATATAGAGAACCGATCATCGGGAAACCTTTGACTCGACGGAGAGCAGGCCTTTTTCTTCGAGAACCTCACAAATAACATCCTTTCCTAGCCCTCTCTTCGCGTGGAGCTCAAACTTTTTGAAGCGCCTTGCATGGTTAGTGTCCAACCGGTCGACTTGTCTCGGCGTTTTTTTCCAAAGCCGAGGTCACCGTTTTAAGGGAGGAATACTACGACTGTCGCAACACAGGAGGTCCATCATGGTCAAAGTCGCTCTGTTCGTTCGCCTGGAGGCAAAGCCCGGTAAGGAAAAGGAAGTGGAGAACTTTCTCCTGAGCGGGCTTTCCCTTGTCCAGCGGGAACCTGCCACCACGGCCTGGTTTGGCATCCGGCTCGGGCCTACTACATTCGGAATCTTCGACGCCTTTCCGGATGATACGGGTCGGCAGGCCCATCTTTCGGGTAAGGTCGCCAAAGCCTTGATGGAAAAGGCCGAGGAGCTTCTCGCTCAGCCGCCGGTCATTGAAAAAGTCGACGTCCTGGCAGCGAAGCTGCCCGGATAGAAACCACGACGACGATCGGTGGTGTTTTTTCTCTCCTTCTCTGCCTGACAGAAAACCACCGCAACGGCCCGAGTTGTTTCTCCGTGCGGGCCGTCTTCAGGGATTCTCCTGCGTTTCGCAGGACACTACAAGAAAGGAGGTGCCGAACATGAAGATTCAGCTGGAGGGCAAACGGGTTCTGGTCACCGGCGGTAGTTCTGGCATTGGCGAAGCCATCGTCAAAACCTTTGCCGAAGCCGGTGCGAAGGTAGTGGTGAACTGTCATTCTCATTTGGAAGCGGCGCAAAAAATCGTCAAGGGAATTGAGGAACGTCAGGGCGAGGCTTTTGCCTTTCAGGCCAATGTTTCCGACCCCGAGGCAGTGGCCGACATGTTCGCGAAAATGGACGCGACCTGGGAAGGGATCGATATCCTGGTTAACAACGCCGGCATCGACGGGGGGCGGGTCCTCAGTTGGGAGGCCGACCTCGACACCTGGAAGCGGGTGATCGAGGTGAATCTCATGGGTGCCTTCTACTGCGCCCAACAAGCCCTCAAACGCATGATTCCGCAGAAAAGAGGCGTTGTCTTGAGCATCAGCTCGGTGCACGAAAGGATCGCCTGGTCCGGTTACAGCGCCTACACCGCCAGCAAGGCGGGTCTGGGAATGTTGACCCGGACCCTAGCCCAGGAGGCTGCGCCTTATGGAGTACGGGTGCTCACCCTCGGGCCGGGAGCTATCAAGACGCCGATCAACCGATCTGTGTGGAGTAATCCTGACAGCCTCCGGGATCTGTTGGAGAAAATCCCGCTCAACCGGATCGGAGAGCCGGAAGAGATTGCCCAAATGGCCCTGGTGCTCGTCTCCGAAGTGGCCTCTTATATGACCGGACGCACCATTTTCGTGGACGGCGGCATGACCGACTATCCTGACTTCGCTCACGGTGGTTGAGGAGTTGGAGAAAAATCAAGCTGGGCTCCGAATCGCCTGACGCTTGAAGAATGGGCGTAGAGGCTGGATTTCGCAACGAATCCGCAGAGTGCTTCGAGTACTTTCAATTTTTTGAATAAAAGCGGAAACGAGAAGGAGCCATTGCCGCTGTCATTCATACTTTTGCGCCTCACTCACCAGACATGAAGACCCACGATCGTTTCCCCTGGCTTCTGTTCGGCTCGGAACTGGCGGGGACCGCCCTGCTGGTCGCCATCGGCGTTTCATTCGTGATCCTTGATTTCGGACAAGGCAGCCTGGTGGTTAAGGTTCTACCGGACCCTGGCGAACGGCGATTGCTCACCGGCTTTCTGTTCGGCACGACCGGCGGCTTGATTGCCCTCTCGCCGCTGGGAAGGGAAAGCGGTGCTCACATCAACCCGATGGTGACCCTGGCCTTCTGGCTCATGGGCAAGCTGCGGGCCCGCCATGCATTTGGCTATCTGGTGGCACAGCTTGCCGGGGCCGTTGCGGGAGCGGCGCCGCTTCTGCTGTGGGGAGCGATGGGCCGGAGCATCGCCTTCGGCGCCACCCTTCCTGGGGCAAGGTGCGGCGCCGGCGAGGCGCTGCTCGGAGAAGCCGTGACCACCTTCACCCTGATTGTCGCGCTGTTTTTCTTTCTTGGCCATCGCCGGCTTCGGTCTTTCACGCCGGCTCTCTTCCCGTTTCTCTATGCGGTGATGGTCTTCCTGGAGGCCCCAGTTTCTGGGACTAGCACCAACCCGGCCCGCAGCCTCGGGCCGGCGCTGATTTCAGGAGATTGGCATGATTGGTGGGTGTACTGGGCTGGTCCCCTGCTGGGCACTTTGCCGGGAGTTGCCCTGTACCGCTGGACTTGGCTGCGGCATCTCGAGTTCGAAGTGGCCAAGCTTTACCACTTCGAGCATGATAGGTACGGCGTCTTTCGCTTGTAATAGAACGTGAGCGGAACCTCTCAAAGGAAGATTTTGCGGCGCGGGTTCATCGGCCTGTCGGCTGGCTCCCTGGCGAAACGGTGCCGAAAGTGAGGCTGAAGACTCTTTCATGGAGCGGGTTGTTCATGGGGAAAGAAGCTCATGACAGCGGGGCGTTTTTGGGCTGGAGGGGTTCCGGTCGAAGTGAAATTTGCTTTCCGTTCGCGCTCCTGCTCGGCATATGATGAAGAAGGGAAGGGCTCACCGCTTTACAAACAGGCACATTTGACCATCACTTGAAGCGTTCACGGCCGGAGGATTTTTTATGAATGGAATCAAAAATATTCTTGTTGTCAGCCGCATGACGCAGCCCGGCCGGAAAGCCATCCGGTACGGGATCTCGATCGCCAAAAAGTATGGAGCCAGCCTTCACGTCCTTCATTCCCTTTATAATCCGTTCGGCGAGAAAGGGTGGAGCGTGGGGGATCTGTCTTTGCAGGAAGAATACCAAAAGCTGCTTCAGGACGCGCAGGAGCAGCTGCCCGCCATCATTGAAGAGGAAAACGTTCTGGGCAGGCCGGTCGAGGAGTTGATCCGGGAAGGAGAGCCGACAGCGGAGATCCTGAAAGCCGTAAGGGAAAAAAACATCGACCTCCTCATCCTGCAAACTCATGCAGAGGGACGGATGGAGCATTTCCTCTTCGGCCGCACCAACGAAGAGCTCATCAAGAAAATGCCGTGTCCGATCATGCTGGTGAAAGAGGAATTGCCGTTGCCAGGCGGGACGGAATCGGCGGAGTAATTCGTTCCTGGTCCTATCCGAAATAGCCGAGGAATCGGCCGCCCGGGGCATCTGAGGAGTAAAGGAACCGAAAGGCAGGGAGAGATATAGCCGGACACGGCCGGGTCGGGGCCGGTCCGTGTCCGATAACGGCCTTACTTGGGGGCCGGCCCCAGGGTGACCTGGACGAAGCCCTTGGGCCGGATGTATTTCTTGAATGCTTCCTGAACCTGGGGCGCGGTGGCTTTCTGGAAATGTACCGCCGCCCGGTGCGGTTCATCCAGGGGAAGGTCGAGCTGCACCAGATCGAGCCATTGGTCGGCAATATCATCGACACTGACCCGGTTCAGGGGAATCTGTCGGAGCAGCAAGGTCTTTGCCTGCTGGAGCTCGGTGGCGGTGACCGGTGTGGTCCGCATCTCCTGCAGATTTTTCTCGACGATATTCCGGGCCTTGAACACCTTATCCGGATCACACCCATAAAATACCATCAGAAAAGAGCGGTTTTTCCCCGCCTGGATCCGGGCGGCCACCGTGTAGACCAGACCGGTTTTCTCCCGGAGGTCGCGGGAGAGCCGGGTGGCGTAAAAGGCCCCGGAAAGCACGTGCCGGCCGACCTCAAGGGGATAGTAAGCGGGATTGCCCCGGGTGATTCCCATGGTTTCGGAAAGGATCACCACGTCCTGCACCCGGCTGGGGTCCGGCACCACGTGGTCGGAGGGCTGATTGGGCGGCACCGGCGGCAGGTCGGTGTTCGGCTTGGGGCCTGTCGCCTTCCAGGTGCCGAGGTATTTCTCCACGAGGCTCCGGGCCTGTTCAGGAGTGGTTTTGCCAATGACCACGATGGTGGTCATGTCCGGACGGAATACCTCGCGATAATAGTCCTTTACGTCATCAAGACTCAATTTTTTCACCGTTTCGGGGGTGGCCTGCCGCAGGGCCGGGTCTTTTTTAGGGAGAAGTGCTTTTCTCAGAGTGCGCTTGGCAAGGTAGCCGGGGCTTTCCAATTCGCCGGCCAAGGCGGCAGTGGTTTCCTGCCGGACGATCTTGAAAGCCGAGTCGGGTAGGGCGGGGTGGAGCAGGTTGTCTGCTAGCAGCTGCATCCCCCGGTCGAAATGTTTGGCCTGGACTTGAAGCGAAAAACTAGTGCCCATGGATACCTGGGCCGGGATTTCATCCAGTGCCTTCTGGAAGGCTAACCGGTCTAGAGTGGTGGTGCCGTATGAGAAAAGGTTGGCGAGCACCTGATCGACTCCCTCCTTGCCCGGTGGGCTCTGGAGGGCGGGCTGATTTTTCACCTGTCCGTATAGGGAAACGGTTGGGCTGATCTTCGAAGGCAGAATGATCAGGCGAAGGCCGTTGGCCAACTGCAGGTCGGCGGGAGCTGGTGCCTTGGGAGGCACCTCAGCCCGGGTGATCTTTTGGGCCCAGTCGGGGAGGGAGACAGTTGACGCCTGCTGCGGGGCAAAGGACTCCGGGCCTCCGAAGGTGCGGGCTGCTTTAGGTTTGCCGCCGAAATGCGGCCGGAGCAAGGCGGTGATCGCGGTTTTGTTGTCCAGATGCCGCCGGGCCACCCGGTTCACGTCCTTCACAGTCACTTTGCTGATGGCTTCGATGTTCTGATCCGGCGAATGCCGGCCTTCCACGGCCAAGGCCTGGGACCAGAGCCCTGCCAGGCCGGGAATTGAGTTCTTGCGGAACTCGGCGGCCGCGATTTCCCGCCGCTTGGCCGCTTCTACCAGATCGGCCGGAAATCCCTTCTGGACGTAATTGGAGATGATGGCCTTGATTTGGGTGATCAGGGCCTCACCCTCCCCCCCTTTGGGGAAGGCTGCCGACGCCATACCGACGGCTGCGATCGATCGCGGGTCGCTGCCGAAACTGGCCGCCAGGGCCTTACCCGCCGGCACCAAGCCGTACAGGTCGCCCCTCTCACTGTCCAGGACATCTGCCAGGACCTGACCGGCAGCGAAATCGGGATCGTTGTACCCCGGCAGCCGATAGGCCACCACCGCCCGGCCATAGGGTTGGTCGGTTTCCTGTTCGATCTTGGCAGGCTTGAGCGGCTGCAGCTTCATCCGGGGCCGGGCCGGCAAGGGACGGGAGGGGATGTCCTCAAACAGCCTGGTGACCGTTTTCAAGGCAGCCTGGGGATCCAGACCGCCGGTCAGCACCAGGATGGCGTTGTTGGGTGCGTACCAGGTGTCGTGAAATTTCTTGAGCATGGAGGAGGTAGTTTGGTTGAAGGAAGGAATGGTGCCCAGAGCGGTTTCGGCATATGGCGTGCCCGCGTAAATGTGTTTGATGAGCTTGGTGAAGAAGACGTATGTCGGATTGGAGAGGTCCTGGGACACCTCCTGCTCGATGGCCCCGCGTTCTTTTTCCCACAGGGGTTGGGAGTCGAGAACGCCACGCATGCGCAGCGCCTCCACATGCAGGATTATGTCGAGCATTTCCACCGGCACGGTGGAGAAATATTGGGTCACCGTTTGCTGGGTATCGGCATTGAATTGTCCCCCCATGGCGGCCATGATGTTGGCGAGCTGATTGGCCCTCAACCCGGGGCTTCCACGGAACATCATGTGCTCCTGGGCATGGGCCGTTCCGGGAAAACCTTTGGGCGCCTCGTTGGATCCGACCAAGTAATTGATCTGCACGGTAACCACCGGGGCCAACTGGTCGGGAACGATGACCACCCGCAAGCCGTTTTTGAGGGTGGTCCGGACCACGCCGGACGCGACCGCATGGCCTGCAGAGCTCACAAGCAGCAGAATACTGATGAGCAGAATCCGACAGAAACGAGGTGAAAAAGAGCGCATGACATATTTCTCCTGGCTCGATTTGAATGGTCACATGGATCCGGGAAGTTCTTCATCTCAGCCGCCCGCCTGGCTGCATCATTATAGGATGTATCTCAATTGGCCGGTAATGGGCCGGCGCCGGCGAGGCGGAGGCTGACACTTGGAACTGTTTAAAGAGGCTGTAAGATGGAGGCAAATCAGAGCCAACTTGCCTTGAGAGGGCCTGGCGAACCACGGCCGGTCTCTACTAAAAACGTGAGAATACCAGATTATATCGTTCCCGGAAGAGAAATGGCAAATACGGAAAGGAAGTGCGTTTCCGACCTAGACACGCAAGAGCTTCGATAAAAAAGGGGGAAGGCGCCCCTGACGGGCGGCCTCCCCCCTTTATTTTCCTGTTGGCAGCGAAATGGTGCTACTTAATCCAGCCCCAGGAATCTTTTTCCATGGGCACGGCCGGATCCTCTGACGCCACCAGAATGGAGCCGTCAAAGAGCTTGACGTTCTTGTAGCCGAGCAGATCATGCAGGACGTAATAGCCCATGGCGGCCTGCTTGCCCACGTTGCTGTATGTAATGATCTCCATGTTTTTGTCGGCAGGGAGGCCGATCCCTTTGGCCATCTCCTCCAGGTCTTTCATATCCCGGAACAGCGAAGGGGAGAAGTTGATTCCCGCATTGGTCATGGTGTCTGCAGGCCACAGCTTGGAGCCGGGAAGATGGCCGTAGCGCTTGATGTAGTTCTGCTTGGCGAAGCCGAAATCCTCATCCGGGAGGCGGTTGTCGACCAGGACTACCTTTGAGGAACCGATCTTATCTTTCACCTCGTCCAGGGTGGCCAGTTTGTCGGCCACCAGCTTGCCGGAAAAATTTCCGGCCTTGATTGGGGCCGCCGGCTCACTGGAAAGAGGTTTATCCGCCTGCTTCCAGGCGGCGAGTCCGCCATCCAGGATGGCCACCTGGTTATGCCCCAGGGCATGCAGGGTCCACAGGGCCCGGGCGCTTTTGGCAGTGTCATCGGCTGTATCCCCTTCGTCATAGATGACCACAAGGGAGTCCTGATTGACGCCGTAGTTGCGGATCATGGTGACGAGATCGTCCACCTTGGGCATCATCCAGCCCTGAAACTTGTCGTTTTCCGTGTGCCAGGGCCCGAAGGCCTTGACGGCGCCCGGGATGTGATTCTTGTCGTAGTGGATGAACTCCTGAACATCAAGGACCACTACCTTTGGATTCTTGAGGTTCTTGGCCAGCCAGTCGACGCTGACCAGGGTCTTGGTGGCCGCCAGGGCGGCCGCGGCTGATGCCACGACCATGAAAGCGGCTAACAACCCCGCCAGCTTTGCCTTGCAGGTATTCATCATGTTTCCTCCATGTTTTCACAGGATATATTCAGATTGGGTCGCAAAAGTCGCCGGCTTCGGTGCTGCGCCATGCTCCACCATGCACGTCTCGATACCGGCGATTTTTACTGAATTGTTCCCTGGTTTCGAATTCATCACCGGCCCTCTTGGCCCCAGGTGTACTTGACCATGGGCAGTTCCTCCGCGGCCGAGTACTCGAGAATAGAACCGTCGTAACACTTGACGTGTTTGTATCCGAGCACGTTGCGGAGAACGAAATAGGCCGCGCCGGACTGCTGACCCGAATTGCAGTAAGTGATGATTTTGGTGTTTTTATCAGAGGGAAGACCCACCCCCTTGGCCATGGCCTTCAATTCACTTTTGCTCTTGAGCGTGGCGGGTGCCTTATTTGCCCCGGCATTGTACATGAAATCGGCCGGGAAGGAGATGGCGCCGGGGATGTGTCCGTAGAAGAATCCAGCTTGGCCTTGAAATTGCCTGGCTTCGGAGTGGGTTTCTTGTTGTCTACGATCCGGCCCTCGAAGGTCCATTTGGTAAAGCCGCCGTCAAGATAGGAGACATCTTTATGGCCCATGGTCTCCATGATCCATACCGAGGCGCCGCCTTTGGTGGCATCGCTCGCCGTATTGCCCTGGTCGTAAATGATCACGTGGGAAGATTTGTTGACTCCGAGCTCCTGCATCTTCTTGGCGAACTGTTTCTCGGTGGGCATCAGCTGGCACTGCCTTTTGGCATAGACCGGCTCCCACCCGATATAAGGGTAGCTGACGGCCCCCGGAAGGTGGGCGAAGGCATAATTCGCCTCGGTCCTGACATCAATGATGACTATACTGGGCTTTCCGAGATTTTTCTGCAGCCACTCGGTAGTGACCAGCGGGGAAGTTGCGGCGGCCGCATTCGGCGCCGCCACCAGGCCGGCCAGAGCCGGCACCAGCAAGAATATCAAGAGATACCAGTGGTTTCTTTTCATGGAATCGCTCCTTTTTTCCTCATTTGCCTGTCTTCACTGTATCCGCCTTGCCAAAAAAACGTCATTTCTTGATTTTGGCGGGAATCTGCTTGACGATGACCTTCTGATTGGCCGTGGGATCACCCGGCTCCAGATCCGCTTTCGTCAAAAAGAGGTCTTTGTGCCCGTGACATGCATTGCATGAACTGTTCTGCTTGGTCCGGCGCCGAATGGTGTGTACGGAGGCGGAGTTCCAAGTAGGCAGGGCATCGTAATTGGCAATGAGGTCCTTCGGGCCGGGGGTCCCAGTGATGACCGCCTGGAAATAACGGAGCGAGGCCAGGGAGTCCTTCTTCATCGGCGTGTGACGGACCATGTTGTACTTATAGGGATTTTCCGGGGAGCGGTCGATATTGGTGCCGATCTTGAAGGTGACCAGCGGCTCGGACGGAAAAATCACCTCGATTTTGCCTGCCTCCTTGACATCCAAGGACACGTGGCAGTTTTTGCAGTTGAAATATTCGGTGGCATGGCAGACCGTACAGGCCAGCTCGTTTTTGGGGTGAGCGTTGTGCATGGCGACCTCGGAGCTGCCGGACGCAGCGTCGGGGTGACACTGCTCGCAGCGCGGGGTGACCGTGGCATAGTAGCGCTTGGTCCCTGTCGGCTGAGTGTTGTGGAGCTGAGACCCCTTGTGGCAGTCGACACAGTCCATTTGATATTTCTCATAATGGACATCGGAGATCGGGCCGAGCCTTCCCATGTATTCGCCGGCAAACCGGGAACCATGACAGGCATAACAGGTCTTGTCCATGGGCGGTCTCTTCTGGAATCGGTGCCGGTCGAGCAGGCCGCCCTTGGCCACTGCCGGCCAGGCCACGTGGCAGGAGCCGCAACTGGCGTGGCAATTGGCGCAATCCAGTTTCCAGGCCGCCGGCAGAAGGGTATCTTTCATTTGATGGGGGGAGATAATGGTGCCCACGATGTCCTTGATGCCGGTGAGGTTGTAATGCATGGCATCCTTATATGTAGAGGTGATGTCATCGTGGCATTGCTTGCAGACGCCGCCGCCGCCTTCTTCGGATGGATCCTTGACCAGGCCCTCATGGGCCTCGTCCACGTCATCGATGTTTTTTCCTTTATGGCAATTGATGCAGCCGATTTGACCGTGAGTCGAGTCGACGAATTCTTTGGCGACTCCGTATGTGTCCCGGCCCCTCACCTGAGGGGCAGAGACGCCTCAACCGGCTATGGCGGCGGCACCTCCTGCCGCCTTAGCACCATACTCATCCATCCTTCCAAGATCGGTATGGCAATTGATGCATGCACTGCTGCTCGCTGTATCGGCAATTGCAGTGGCAGTTCCGAAGGTACACGCCAGTCCAAACAGGCCGGCGGCGATCATGAAGCTCTTTTTGTTCATCCGTTTCCTCCTTTCTCATTTGTTTTTCTGTGGGCCGGGAGGGCTTTCTTTGAAAAAAAGCTCATCCCGCTAAAACAAAATTATTCACGGGGATTTTCTCCCGGTTAATCGAATTGTTTCTGACTCGAGTTTTACTAAAGACTTAAATGCAGACTCACAGTATTACTACTTAAGTAAAAACTTAAGCTCTTAAGATCTTGTCTAAATCATTGATGCAATTTGGCTCATTTTAGTATGGCAGGGTCCTATGAATTTTTCCAGAAATTTTTGTTATGATTCCGGCACGGACAATGATCCTCTTCGGAACATTTTTCGGCCCTCAAGGAGAGTACCAGGTCCAAACGCTATTCGGCCGTCTACTCGCTGCACGGCGCAAGACCTGCAACTCTCCTCCCCATGAAACTGCCACAATGTGGCACAGCGAGTCAGGTTTTACAATGCGGCAAATTGTCGCATTAACTCATATAATCTATGGTGACTGCCATCTCCTTTTGGCCGACCGTGGACCTGGCGCAGGCGAGAATGCTTGCCTTAACCTCGTTTCAGTGACAAAATGCGTTCCGCAAGTGTTGCGGACTATCGTTTTTGACTGGCCTGAAGAAGTCCAATTCGGTGAGAGCTTGTCCTGTGTTAATACGGCCACCCATTGTGGTGGAGGGAACAAGGTGTCAGGATGAAGGCAAATGATGAAGCCCCAAGATTGAAAAGAACTTCCGTGGCATTCGTCCTCATGTTCACAGTAATAACAGGAGGAATCTATTTGCCGATCTGGTTTCTTGCCAAAAGGGAGTGGTTGAACCAACTTCACAGC
>JARRJE010000056.1:12504-20491 GCA_037379765.1 Deltaproteobacteria bacterium | reverse complement strand
CACCGAGCTGGCACTGGTGCGGGTAATGCGGCGCCAGTACGATCAGAGCACCAAGCTGCCCGAGGAGTTCGTGACCAGCTTCTCGCACCTCACCTCTCGGGCGCTTTCCGTCTGGACCCACGCCCGCCGCCGGTCCGATTTTTCTCTGTTTGCACCTCTGCTCGAGGAAGTGGTGGCGATGTGCCGACGCCAGGCCGAATACCTGGGCTACCCGGAGGAACCTTACGACGCGCTCCTCGATCTCCATGAGGAGGGGCTGACCACTTCCATGGTCGTGAAGATGTTCGCCGGGCTCAGGGAGCCCCTGCGCGACATGGTCCGGAAACTTCGCACCGTGGGCGGCCGTGAGCTGCGATTTGCCGAACCCTTCCGCCAGGAAGAGCAAATTGCTTTTGCCGAAAAGATGCTGGCCGCCATCGGCTTCGATTTCAAAAGAGGCCGCCAGGACCTTTCAGCCCATCCCTTCACCACCTCCATCGGCCATCACGACCATCGGGTCACCAACCGTTATCATCCCCATAGCTTGGAGTTCATCTTCAGCGCCCTGCACGAGGGGGGGCACGCCCTCTATGAGCAAAACATCGCCGACAGCCTGGAGGGCACCGCCCTGGACAGCGGCATTTCCCTCGGAGTGCACGAGTCCCAGTCCCGGCTGTGGGAAAACGTCATCGGCCGCAGCCTGCCTTTCTGGGAGCATTTCTATCCTGAGCTTCGCCAAGCCTTCCCGGCGCAGTTTGCGGATCTGCCGCTTTCGGAGTTCGTGAGTGGCCTCAACCTGGTGCGGCCCGGCCCGATCCGGGTGGAGGCCGACGAGGTGAGTTACAATCTGCACGTGCTCATACGGTTCGAGCTGGAAAAGGCCCTCATCGATGGGACTCTGGCCGTCCGGGATCTGCCGGCGGCCTGGGATCAAAGATACCGAGAGGACCTCGATGTGCGAGTGGACCGGGACGCCGATGGCGTCCTCCAGGATATTCACTGGTCCCATGGCAGCTTCGGCTATTTCCCCACTTACACCATCGGCAATCTGGCAGCCGCTCAGATCTGGGAAGCATACCGCGGCTTCGACTCCGAGACGGAAAAGACTTTGCGCCGAGGAGAGCTGGCCAAAATCAGGAACTGGCTCACCGAGCGGATCTACCGGCACGGCAGCATCTATCCGCCGGGAGAGCTGATCGTCAATGTCACCGGCAAGCCGCTGGACGCCGAAGGCGTCCTCCAGGATATTCACTGGTCCCATGGCAGTTTCGGCTATTTTCCCACTTACACCATCGGCAATCTGGCGGCCGCCCAGATCTGGGAAGCTTATCGCGGCTTCGACCATGAGGCAGAAACGACCTTGCGCCGAGGAAAGCTGGCCAAAATCAGGAGCTGGCTCACCGAGCAGATCTACCGGCACGGCAGCATCTATCTGCCGAAGGAGTTGATCGTCAATGTCACTGGCAAGCCGCTGGGGGCCAAGCCTTTCCTCGGTTATCTCGGAAAGAAATTCCAGGTGGGGGAATTCGTGGCCTGAATCTGAAGTCCATACCGATGATCGACAGGAAGGCTGCAGTGAAGGGCGGCCCTGAGTATTCGAAAATTTAGTAACTATTATAATGAAACTTATGTGCCCAGCCTTTGTCCAACCGGTAAGGGAGTCCGGGTGCCTAGAGATGATTGTGAGCAGATGTGGTGCTCGTGCTCCCTTCACGTAAATTTATCCTGGCCCTGCTATCGGGAGACGTGTTATCTTCACCTTCCAGGGCGTCGTAAGTTGTCACAGGCACCACATCTTTGAGGCTATCGCTCCCAACTGCATTGCCGAATCTAGAGGCCGGGTCGTGTGTAGCAAACCTCCGGCACCTGTGACCACCTACCTTTTTTTGAGGTGGTCACATCGGCTTGGTAGACCTCGGCGGTTTTTTCCCGGAGTAAAAGGCGACTTGCGCTTCACCGTTGGCAAGGGAGGAGGGATGGGCAAAAAGGTGATCGGCGTTTTTGGTGCCGGTCAATTGCGCGAAGAGGATCCTCTTTGGCGCCAAGCCGAGGAGGTCGGCCGTCGCCTGGCCGCTGCCGGCTGCATCGTTCTCACCGGCGGTCTGGGCGGGGTCATGGCCGCCGCCAGCAGGGGGGCCCGACAAGCTGGCGGTCTCACCCTCGGCATCCTTCCCGGCGATCGCGGACAAGGAGCCGGCCCCAATTCGGATGTGGATATCGCCGTCTTCACCGGTATGGGTGAAGCCCGCAACGTCATCAACGTGAAAACCTGCGACGCGGCCATTGCCATCGGCGGCGAGTACGGCACCCTCTCGGAAATCGCCCTGGCTCTGAAAGTCGGCTGCCCGCTGGTGCTCCTCGATTCTTGGGCCTTGATTCGTCCCGGTGGAGAGCCAGCCGCGGACTGGCTTCCTGCCGCCGACCCGGAAGAGGCAGTGCGGCTGGCCCTGCGGGCATGTGGGTAAGAACCTCTCCTGGTTATTAGGGCGCGGCCGAAAAAGCTGGATAGCTCCGGCGTGGAACAGGGCTCGGGCGGAATTTCCTCTGGGGGAGAAAATCCGGTTGCTGCAATTTATCTCTTGACATTCGGTCCATTGGCGATTTTCGTTTCCAACGAACCAACAAGATCGAAGGAGGAGCCATGCCCCGCGCCTGCTTGAAGACGAGCGCCACCATTCTTTTCCTTCTGCTGGTGGTGACGTCCGCCGTTCGTGCCGCACCCGACCCTTTCCCTGTTTACGACTGCATCCGTCCCAACGTTGCCTTCTGGAAACAGATTTACAGCAAGTATTCTACCCACCAGGGACTCATCCACGACAGCAGAGACCTGAGCATCGTTTACGGCACGGTCAAGCTTGTCGATTTTGACCAACCGGGCGCCCGGAGAATCAACAAGAACCGGATCAAGCGGGCCAAAAAGAAGTATGAGCGCATCCTCGCCCTCCTGGCGAATGGGAAGAAACCGGCAACCGCCGAGGAGAAACGGGTGGCTTCCTTGTTCGGCCCCGAAGCCGGGCCGAGGGACTTCGCGGCCGCCCGTAGCAGAATCCGGTTCCAGCTCGGCCAGATGAACCGCTTCCGGGAGGGGGTCATCCGTTCCGGGGCCTATCTGCCCGTCATCAAAAAGGTTGTCAAAAACTACAACTTGCCGGAGGACCTGGCATATCTTCCCCATGTGGAATCTTCATTCAACTACAATGCCTCCAGCAAGTTCGGGGCCGCCGGGATTTGGCAGTTCACCCGGTCAACGGGCCGGCGGTTCATGCGGGTGGACTACACAATCGACGAACGGCGTGACCCCATGGTGTCCACCAGAGCCGCCGCCCGCTTTTTGCAGGAGGCTTATGACCAGTTGCAGGACTGGCCTGCGGCGATCACTGCCTATAACTATGGCCTTGCCGGCATGTCGCGGGCCAAGGATCACAAAGGGTGTTACACTCGGATTTTTGCGGAATACAAGGGCAGCCGGTTCAAGTTCGCCGCCCGCAATTTTTATTCAGAGTTTCTGGCCGCTCGGGAAGTGGCCAAGAACCATAGCGCCTATTTCGGGGAGCTGAAGTTGGCGTCACCGGTCAAAACCAGCGAGATCCTTCTCACCGGCTTCGCTCCCATTGTCAATCTCGCCCACAGCCTCCATACAGACCTGAATACTTTGGAGGAGCTCAATCCGGCGCTGCGTGAACCGGTCTTTGCCGGCAGAAAATACGTCCCCAAGGGCTATCGACTCCGCATCCCGAAGAAGAGCTCGGAGCAACTCCGCTCCCTGGTGGCTTCTCTCGACCGAGGAGTCTATCGGGGGCAGCAGAAGCGGAGCCGCTTCTACGAAGTGCGGCGGGGTGATACCGCTTCTTCCATCGCCAGGGCACAGAGCGTCAAGCTTGCCGAGCTGATTGCCGCCAATGGCCTTGGCCGACGGGCCACCATCTACGTGGGCCAAAACCTGCGCATTCCCACCAAGGATGAGGTGGTTGTCCTGGCTGCGGCCAAGGCCAAGCGGCCGGTGATCCAGAAAGCCACACCCGAACCGGCCCCTGAGCCCGTGAAAGTGGCGATGGTGAGCCAACCGCAGGAAACTGTCACCGATGTTCCTCCGACGAGGCCGCTCCTGGAAAGTGCTCCTGATGTGCAAACACCGGAGGCCGAGGATGGGGCGGTTAATCCCGAGGTCGTCACCGGCCATCTGGCAGTGGAGAAAGTGATCAGACATAGTGGCCATACATATGGTCTGATCCAGGTGGAGGCGAGTGAGACTCTAGGCCATTATGCCGATTGGCTCGAAATTCCCACCCAGTCCCTTCGGCGGCTGAACGGTCTTCGCTACGGTCGGGCCATCAGGATCCGCCAAAAAATCAAGATCCCCCTGGACAAGGTCGCCAAGGAGCAGTTCGAGGAGCGGCGCTACGAATATCACAAAGGCATTGAGGAGGATTTCTTCGCTGCCTACCGCAGCCAGGAGGTCAAGATTTACCAAGTCCGGTCCGGCGATTCCATCTGGGTGCTTTGCCGTGACGAGTTCGACATACCGTTCTGGCTGCTCAAGAAGTACAACGAAGGGGTGGATTTCGGCAATCTCAAGCCTTCCCAGAAGATCGTGGTCCCGGTGGTGGAGAAGATCGACGAAGACGACGATACCCCGGCGGTGTAACGGGGCATGACTGATAAAACCCCCCAGCCCGTTCTCCTTAAAGATTATCGGCCGCCGCCCTGGCTGGTCGAGAACATCGAGCTGCGTTTCGACCTGGATGAAGAGGCGACCCTGGTGCAGGCCAAGCTCGCCTGCGTTGCCCGGGAGGCGGAGCGGGGAATGCAGCTTGCGCTCGCCGGCCGGGATTTGGAGCTGCGCTCGGTCCGCCTGAGCGGCCGCTCCTTGCGCACCGCTGAATATCAGGTCGATGATGAGGCCCTCACTATCTTTCAGGCCCCGCCCCGCTGCACGGTGGAGATCGAGACCCTGCTGCGGCCCCAGTCCAACACCGCCTTGGAAGGACTCTACCGCTCGAGCGGCAACTTTTGCACCCAATGCGAAGCAGAGGGGTTCCGGAAAATCACCTTCTTTCCTGATCGCCCCGACGTGCTCGCCCGCTACACCACCACCATCGTCGCCGATAAAAAGAGCTGCCCGGTACTTCTGGCCAACGGCAACCTGGTGGCCAGCGGCGAGGTCAATGACCAGCGCCATTTCGCGGTCTGGGAAGATCCCTTTCCCAAACCGAGCTACCTGTTCGCCCTGGTGGCCGGGGACCTGGTATCGGTCGATGACGAATTCGTCACAGCCAGCGGCCGCCGAATCCTTCTGCAGATCTATGTCCAGCGCCATAACCTGGACAAGTGCGCCCACGCCATGGCCGCCATCAAAAAAGCCATGCGCTGGGATGAAGAAGTTTTCGGCCTAGAATACGATCTCAACCGCTACATGATCGTGGCGGTGGACGATTTCAACATGGGGGCCATGGAGAACAAGGGCCTCAACATCTTCAACTCCAAATACGTGCTCGCCAATCCCGCTACCGCCACCGACGGCGATTTCGAAGCCATCGAGACGGTGGTCGGCCACGAGTATTTCCACAACTGGACCGGCAACCGGGTCACCTGCCGGGACTGGTTCCAGCTGAGCCTCAAGGAGGGGCTCACCGTCTTCCGGGACCAGGAGTTCTCCGCTGACATGGGCTCCCGACCGGTCCAGCGCATCAGGGACGTGCAATCCCTGCGTTCGCGGCAGTTCCCCGAAGATGCCGGCCCCATGGCCCATCCGGTGCGGCCGGACTCCTACATCGAGATCAATAATTTTTACACGATGACCGTGTACGAGAAGGGTGCGGAGCTCATTCGGATGATCCACACTCTGGTTGGGGCTGGAGCCTTCCGGCGTGGGCTGCGGCTCTATCTTGACCGGTTCGACGGGCGGGCGGCCACCACCGATGACTTCGTTGCGGCCATGGCCGAGGTCTCGGATCGGGACCTGACCCAATTCCGCCGCTGGTACAAACAGGCCGGCACCCCCGAGATCAAGGTCGACACCGAATACGACCCGGCGGCAGAAGCTTACACCGTCACCCTCACCCAGAGCTGCCCCCCGACCCCTGGCCAGCCCCGCAAGGAGCCCTTCCACCTTCCCTTTGCCATTGGCCTTCTCGGCCCGGAGGGCGAGGATCTCCCCCTGCGGCTCGAAGGCGAGGCCGGGCCGGGCGCGGGCGCTAGGGTTCTCGAGCTTTGGGAGGAAACACACTCCTTCCGCTTCATCGGGATCGCGGCCGAACCGGTGCCGTCGCTGCTGCGGGGTTTTTCGGCGCCGGTGAAGACCGAGTATGACTATTCCGATGAGGAGCTGCGGTTTCTCCTGGCCCATGACAGCGATCCCTTCAACCGGTGGGAGGCGGGTCAGCGGCTTGCCTGCCGGCTCATTCTGGGCCTGGCGGCCGATGAGCGTCTGGGGCGGTCGCTGGAGCTGGGGCCGGAGGTGGCGGCGCCCTACCGGAGGATCCTGGAAAAGCGGGAGCGCATCGACAAGACCTTTGCCTGTCAACTGCTTGCTTTGCCGGCGGAAGGCTATGTCGCCGAGCAGATGGCGGTGATCGATGTCGAGGCGGTGCATACCGCCCGGGAGTTTTTGCGCGTAATCCTGGCTCGGGAGCTGCGGGAGCCGCTTCTGGCCGCCTATCACGAAAACCGCGACGCCGGACCTTATCGTTTCGAGGCAGCTGCGGCCGGCAGGCGGCGGCTCAAAAATCTTTGCCTGGCCTATCTGGCAGCCCTCGGCGAGGACGAGATGTTGATGCTTGCCCACAACCAGTTTCGGGATGCCGACAACATGACCGATTGTCTCGGCGCCCTGAGGCCTCTGGCCCACCGTGATCACCCACGGCGCAGGGAAGTGCTTTCGGCCTTCTTTGATAAATGGCGGGATTTCCCTCTGGTTCTGGACAAGTGGCTCACCATCCAGGCCACCGCCCCTCTGCCGGATGCACTCGTCGAAGTGCAGGCCCTCACAGAGCATCCCGCCTTTTCCATCAAGAATCCCAATCGGGTGCGGGCTCTGATCGGCGCCTTCGCCGCCGGCAATCCGGTCGCGTTCCACCGCGGGGACGGTGCCGGCTACCGTTTCCTAGTCGACCAGGTTCTGACCCTCGACCCCCTCAACCCCCAGACTGCCGCCCGCCTGCTTGGGCCATTGACCCGCTGGCGCCGCTACGACCGTCACCGCCAGGAGTTGATGAAAAAGCAGCTGGAACGGATCCTGACCATTTCCAATCTGTCCAGGGATGTCTACGAAGTGGTGACCAAGAGTCTCGGCTGAGGGAGGTTGTCTTTCTCTTGCCCTGTGGCCCTCATGGGAGCAACCGGCCCGGCCGGCGTACCTTCGGCCGGTGATTTTCGCCGATCCGCAGACGAAACCGGCAGCAGCTTTTCTTCTTTTGGAAGACACTTAAAAGGAGAAGCGGGCGTCGAAAGACGCCACTCAGTGAGGGCTGGGGATGGTCCCCCTCGGCTGACCGTTACTCGACTCCGGTCGCCACCAGCACAGGGCAGCGGGCGAATCCGATCACCCGTTCAGTGACGCTGCCCATGAGCAGGCGGGTGAGTCCCTTGCGGCCATGCGAGCCCATGACGACCAGATCGGCGGCCATTTCTGCAGCCAGGTCAGTGATCGCCTGGTGCGGCTCGCCTTCCTTCACCACAGTATCAATACCGATCTCCGCCGCCGCTCCCCGCTGCCGAACCTCATCAAGGATGCCCCTGGCCGCGGTCATCAGTTCATCCACCGCTTCCAGGGGCAGGATCGAGAATTCATCGTTGGTAAAGGCCACGGTGGCAGCGGTGATCCGGGCGCCTTTTTCTCGGGCAAGGGCGATGGCCTTGTCCAAGGCCTTCCTGCTGTATGGAGAGCCGTCGGTGGCCAGGAGGATCCGGTTCCAGGCAAGCTTAGCCGATTCGGGGACCACCAGAACTTCCTTGCCGGTGTGACCGATGACCCGGGCGGTGACACTGCCCATCAATTGCCGTTTCAGGC
>JARRJE010000056.1:0-12446 GCA_037379765.1 Deltaproteobacteria bacterium | reverse complement strand
CCCACGGCCCCGGCGGCCGACAGTGATCAGATCGCAGTTTTCGTCCTCGGCCACGCGCACGATCCGCTCGTATGGTTCGCCCTGCTCCAGGTCGGTCAGGATGTTGACCTTTTCGGCATCAGCGATGGCCCGGGCCTCGGCCAGCAGTTTCTGGCCGGAGCCGTTGATGGTCTCCTTGATGTTGCTTATGCCCACCAGCTCCAACTCACCCTCATAGGGCGGCATCACCGCCAGGACTTTGATCCAGCTCTTGTCCTCCCTGGCCAGTTGGCTGGCCAGGGAGAGGGCGTTTCTGGCCGAGTCGGAGCCGTCGTAGGCGACGAGAATCTTGCGATATCTAGCCAAGGTCGATCGCTCCTTCGATCTTTTTACTCCTCCGGTCTGCCGCCATGCCCCTGATCATGGCGGCAGCGATGATCAGACCGGCGGTGCCGAGAGCGGCTACCAAGGCCCAGAAGCTGACCGCGTTGAGCAGGCTCGTGCTCTGCGCCTCCAGCGGGGAACGCAGGCCTAGATCGGCAAGATACCCGGGGATCTTGGCTCCGCGGCTGACAGCGACGATGAGCATGGTGGCGGCCATGACCACTTTGATCATGTAGTCCTTCACGTAGGTGGTCCCTAAAGCGCCGAGTTGCACGCCGATCAGAGAGGTGGCCAGAATGAGCAGGGTGAGACGAATGTCGATCAATCCGCTCAGACCCCACTGGATGGAGCCCCACATGCCCATGACGAAGGCGATGATCAGTTCGGTGGCAGAGGCCACCACGGCCGAAGCACCCACCACGTAAATCATACCGGGGACGCCGATGAAGCCGCCCACGGCGATGGTGGCCGCCAGCATGCCGGTAAAGAGGCCCACGGGCACGGTGACCCAGGCGGAAAGGGTGATGTTGGCCACCTTGAAGTGCATCATCGGCGGAATCTTGATCTTCTGCATGGCCAGCGCCAACTTGGGCGTGCCTTTGTCGTCGCTGCCCTTGGCCAGTTTTTGCGCATCCCAGAGGACGTAAGCCCCGACCAGAACGAGAACGAGTACGAAGATGGTGCTGACGTATAGGTTGGAGCCGGCATTGCCCCAATGGTTGAGAATGTACTTCTGGATTTTGATCCCGATCTGCACCCCGATGATGGCGGTCACCGCCATAACCAGGCCGAGCTTGATGTCGGCTTGACCGTATTTGTACCGCTTGTAGGCGCCGACCATGGCCTTGGGAAATTTGTGGCACATGTTGCTGGCGACCGCCACCGCTCCCGGTACCCCAAGTGACATCATGGCAGGAGTAAGTACAAAGGCGCCGCCCGAGCCGATGAACCCGCTCAACAGCCCGCCGATGAGGCCCACGACCAGCAAGGCGAACAGTTTGTTGCGCGTCATGTCGATGAACATGGTGGAGACCTCTTTGACCACATTCGGCTGGTCGGCATGTTCATCGAGCTCGACCATCATCTTCTTGTTGAGCTCGATCTTGTCGAGTTTGACCGATTCGGCCAGGAACAGATCGCTTGGCTTTTCTCCGCCATCCCGGAGGAAGACCGCGGTGCGCTCCGTTTCGTTGACTTTCAGAAATATCCCTTTCATGACGTTGGCCGGCGGACCGCCTCCGCCAGCCAGAGCATCTGCCGCCAGCGGTATTGAAAACAGCGCCACCATGAGGACTATGACGAATCTCTTCATTGTTTTTCTCCGATCAAAAGGAAGGATTTATTTTTTTGCTTCGATGCCGAGGATGTTCAGTAGGTTGCTGGCAAAAGCGCCGTGGCAGAACGAGAAGAAAAGAGCGGTTCCCACCGGGAAAGCCGCATGCCAGCCCCCCATGGTATAGGTTTCGGTGATCAAGCTTTCATTTTTGAAGAGCAGAAAGTAGGCGCTGCAGGAGATAGCACCGAAAATCGCTGTCTGCAGGAAGGGTTTTTTCTTTGGCGGTGCCTCCCCTTGGTGGTGATCGGCATGGCTGCCGCCCGGCATCCGTTTCGCCTCTTGCTGCTCGCCTGCCTCGGCAAAGGCGATGGCGGCGGTGTCCTCGGTGAATTCGGTGGTTGTCATTTCGATTTTTCTCCTTGTCTCAAATTTTGGCTTCTCGATTGAGGTCCGTCGTGTCAGGACGGTCTCGATTGTTCCTTGGTGAAACGGAGTGCTCTTTGGCTCGGCAAGAGAGCAAGGGTTGTGCCATGCTTATTTTTTATAAAAAATCATTATATTTAAGTAACTTGAAATGAAAGTGGCAAAAATGGAAAGTAAGTATTAATGTTTCACTATGAAACATAGGGAGGGGCGAAGGACGGGAAAAGCACGGGGTATCCGGCCAAGTGAAAATTGATGGATAATTGGTTGCAAGATTCAACTGAAAGTTTCATTATGAAACACATAAGGGGCGGGCGGGTCATCCTCTTTGTTCTGGAGAACAGGAAAAGGGCGCGGAGAGTTGAAAAATGGATAAACCGAAGGTGCTGGTCATCGATGAGCAACAAGCCGAGGCGATCAATCTGCGTCAGGCACTCACCTTGGAGGGCTGCGAGGTGGCCACCTCCCTGGGAGGACCCGAGGCATTGCACTTACTCGCGCAGAAGGAGTACGATCTTGTGCTCACCGAGCTCCACATGCCCCGGGTGAGTGGCATGGAAATTCTCGCGCGGGTGCGGAAGCGCTCGCCCGACACCGAAGTGATCATGACCACCGGTTCCGCCACTATCGGTTCGGCCATCGCGGCGATCAAGCTCGGCGCCCATCACTATCTCACCAAGCCATATAATCCGGACGAGCTCAGGCAGGTGGTGCGGGAGGCCCTGGAGAAACGCCGGCTCAAAGTGGAAAACCGAAAACTGCGGGAGCGGCTGGACCGGACCCAGGGGGTCAAGATTATCGCCGAAGATCCGGTGGTGCGGGAGCTGTTGGCAACGGCCAGGCAGGTAGCCCGAAGCGATTGCAGCGTTCTCCTCACCGGCGAATCGGGAACGGGAAAGGAGCTGCTGGCCCGTTTCATTCACGAAAACAGCCTCCGCGCCGGCGGGCCGTTAAAAGCGGTGAATTGCGGGGTCTTTACCGAAGAGCTCCTGGCCAACGAGCTGTTCGGGCACGAAAAAGGGGCCTTTACCGGGGCCGACACCAAAAAGACGGGGCTGATTGAATCCGCCCAGAGCGGCACTGTTTTTCTCGACGAGATCACTGAAATGTCGCCGGCTATGCAAGTCAAGCTTCTGCGGGCAATTCAGGAGAAGGAAGTGCTTCCTGTCGGCGCCGTCGATCCGATCAAGGTGGATGTGCGCTTTATCGCCGCCACCAACCGTGACATATCGCAGATGGTAAAGAGCGGGAAATTTCGGCAGGACCTTTTTTTCCGGATCAACGTGATGAATCTCCACCTCCCGCCCCTTGCCGAACGCCGGAAGGATGTTCCGCTCCTCACCCAGTATTTCATCGATAAGTACAGTTCAATGATGAACAAGCCGGTGCGGCGCATTTCTCCGGAAGCTCGGCGCCTGCTCCAGCAGTATGATTTTCCAGGCAACGTGCGGGAGTTGGAAAATATCATCGAGCGGGCGGTGGTGCTTGCCAGAGGAGAGCAGGTTGAAGTCGGCCATCTGCCGGATATGGAAGTTCACACATACCGGCCGACCGGCAACGGCGCCATGCCCTCGTTGGAAGATCAGGAGCGGGATTACATCCAATGGGTATTGAAGCAGACCGGCGGCAATAAAACGCGGGCTGCGGAAATTCTAGGCATCGACCGGGTTTCTCTCTGGCGCAAGCTCAAGAAATTTGCCTTGGAATAACATTCGTGTTCCGGTTTCAGTGAATCAGAAAGGTGTTGATTTTTAGATTCATGCCGACACTGTCTCACTACTGATTAATTGATAACCGATGGCCAAGCACTTTCTGCTTTCAGGCTTCCTGGGCGGCGGAGAGGAGCACCACGGGGCAGCTTAGGCTTTGCCACCAAGATTGCCGACGCCGCTTGCCGGGTCGTCGGCCGGCTTGGTTTTCCGATCCATTGTCCTTGAGAGCCACCGAGATCACCCGCCGGTGCCGGGCCATAAATTCCCGGACCCCATCGGGCAGGGAGCCGCCGAAGAAATGGATTTTGAGCGGCACATCGATCGGCTGGTACAGCTCGGCGGGCAGAGTGCTTCGGCCCGGCCGGTTTCCTGCGGGGTGGACCAGAAGCAGGGCCAGGCCGCAATCCAAGCGGTGGCAAAGGTTCACTGCTTGCCGGATCGTTCGCGCGGAGACGTCTTCAGTGTGGGATGCAAACAGCACCAACTCCTTGCGGTCGGCCGCATCGACAAGTTCCCTGGACAGTCTTAGGCCATCAGCTTCGGCGGAAGTAGCCGCCGGGGAGGTCTCGACGGACTTTTTCCATTTTCCGCTTTTGTTCATGCCGACTACCCGTTGTTTGAGGTGGAAATGAAATGCGTTTACGCCAAATGGCTTTTTTGAAATGTTTACAAATTGCATGCCATCTTTATCCATTTGAAATAAAATAGAAAAAATTAAAGCTGCATCAGCGCGTGTTGCATGATGCAGCGCTCTGAAGGTGGCGGATGATTCGGTTTCGGCGGGTTTATTCAGAATCAAGTGATTGTTTCATACTGAAACAGTAACAGTATCGTGCAACAGTACTCGGGGCCGATGAGTTCAGAGAGATTTATTTTTCCCGGCTACACAGGCATAACAGCAGAAGGCCCCGCAAAACGATTTGGCAGCCGACACCTGAGAGGATAAGATAAACTAAGAGAAACGGGATGATAGGCGTGGATCCCGGAAGACAGACCCGGAGCGATGTTTTTCCATAAGGAGGCGGCATGGATATCACGCGGGCGATCGCGGCGATGAAGGCAAAACCGGATTTTACGGAAAAGGTGGGCATGGTTCTCGTGCACAACGGCGTGGTGCGGGCCTGGTCTCGCACGGATACGAGGCTGGTTATCGGTCTCGAGGTCTCTCCGGACCAGGAAAAGATCGAGGCGATTCGCGAGGAGCTGTTGAGGCGGCCAGGGATTTTCGACATCATCGTCGAGGCCAAGTCGGGCCGGTTCCGACCTGGCGACGACCTTCTTTTTCTCATCGTTGCCGGCGACATCCGAGAGAACGTGAAACCGGTGCTGTCCGAGCTCCTCGACAGGATCAAGGGCGAGGCCATCACTAAAAAGGAAATCATGCAGGCCCCCACAGACACCGCCTCTTCTTCCTAGTAAATTCGTTTAAGAAAATCGCGGTACAAGTTTTCAGGCCGCAAAACCTTCCTTACAGTGCCGGCGGTATGGGAACACATACCAGTGTGGAACGTCCGCAAGTCGACGTTGTACTTCGGAAAGATAAGTGATAAATCACCTCGGAAGATTGGAAGCGGTGGTTTTTCTCGTTTTCCGGAAGACCGCTTGAAAAAGAGCCGCCGATCAGGTAGATACAGACGTTCCGCTCTGACCGCGATTATTCGTTTTTCTATCAATGGGAGTCTCACATGTATACAGCATCTGATCTGCGCAAAGGCCTGAAGATCAATCTTGACGGTGATCCTTATATCATCACCGATTTCCAGTTCTCCAAGCCCGGCAAGGGGCAGTCCCTTTACCGCTGTCGGCTGCGCAATATGCTGACCGGCAACTCCATGGACCGCACCTTCCGCTCCAACGACAAATTCGAAAAGGCCGATCTGGAGGAACGCACGATGCAGTTCCTCTATGCCCAAGGCGACGAATACCATTTCATGGACACCAAGAGCTACGAGCAGCTGAGCATGACCGGGGAGCAGATGGGGGATGCGGTCAAGTTCCTCATCGACAACATGGAGGCGGAGGTTCTCCTTTTCGAGGGCCGGCCCATCGGCATCACCGTGCCCAACTTCGTCAACCTCACTGTCACCAAGGCCGAGCCTTGGGCCAAGGGCGATACTTCCGGCAGCGACACCAAGCCGGTTACGGTGGAAACCGGGTACGTGCTGCAGGTGCCCCCCTTCATCGAGGAAGGGGACAAGCTCCAGATCGATACCCGCACCGGCGAATATGTAACCCGGGTCAAAGATTAACGGGTAAGCCTTCAGAGGCACCGCATCTGCCTGCGAGCAGGGCGACCAGCATACTGGCTTATAGCTGATCGCCCTGATCACGGCCATCTGCGGCACCTCTGAAGGCTTACCGGCAGGGAGGGCGCTTCTACTTGTTACTTGTCACTTCTAAATCGCTATGCTCTCTCTGAGTGGTTTGCGGCAACGGGCCCGACTCCTGCAGGCCATCCGCCGCTTCTTCATCGATCGCGATTACCTGGAGGTGGATACGCCGGTCCGCGTTCCTGCTCCCGCCCCGGAGGCCTACATCGTCCCCGAGCCGAGCGGCGACTGGTTTCTACAAACCTCGCCGGAGCTGTGCATGAAACGGCTGCTCGCCGGCGGGGCCGAGCGCATCTTTCAAATCTGCAAGTGCTTTCGGCAGGCCGAGCGCGGCACCCGGCACCTGCCCGAGTTCACCATGCTGGAGTGGTACCGGGCCGACATCGACTACCGGGACTTGATGGCGGAATGCGAGGAACTATTGCTCTTCCTCGTCCGGGAGCTTATCGGCGGCGACCGGCTGGAGATCTCTGCCGGCGTCTTTTCCTTTGCGCCGCCCTGGGAGCGGCTCACCGTGGCTGAGGCCTTTTCCCGCTACGCCTCGATTCCTGTCGCCGAGGCCCTGGCCCAAGATCGGTTCGACGAAATCCTGGTGACCCAGGTCGAGCCGGAGCTCGGCCGGGGAAAACCGACCTTTCTCATGGATTACCCCGCCCCCCTTGCCGCGAGCAGCGGCGGCGGTTCGCCGCCGAACGGCTCCGGATCGAAGCGGACGGCCGCCGACCCGGGCCCCTGCCTGACAAATTCCTGGCCGCGCTGGCCGCCATGCCGCCAGCGGCCGGCATCGCTCTCGGGGTGGACCGGCTGGCCATGCTTTTTGCCGGCGCGGAAACCATCGACGAGATAGTGACCTTTACCCCGGAAGAGTTGTAGACAGGAGCCATGGCAACAACCGGATCCCCCAATCAGCAGTCAGGCAGGCGATCGGAAAGGATCTTCGCCGTCGGGGATATTCACGGCCGTTTCGACAAACTGACTCGGCTGATGACGCGGCTGCCCTATGATCCCGCCCGAGACACCCTCATTTTTCTGGGGGATTACATCGACCGCGGTGCAGAGTCGGCCAAGGTGATTGAGCTGATCTGCGGCCTTCAGGAAAAGGGACGGGAGGTTATCGCCCTGATGGGGAATCATGAGCACCTCCTCCTGGAATATCACCGCACCGGAGACGATAGCCTTCTTCCCCTTCTTCGGCGGCTGGACATCGAGGCCACGATGGAGGCCTATGGGCGGGCCACGCTGGCCGATTTACGCTCCCTGGCCTTCCTGCCATCCCGGCATCGGCGGTTTCTGGAAGGCCTCAAGCCTTTCTGGGAAACGGACGAGTTTATCTTCGTCCATGCCGGCCTGGCGCCGGGCATCCCTCCAGCCGAGCAGGACATAGGTGCCATCACCACCATCCGCGACCTGTTTTTGACCAGCAGAGAAGGGTTCGGCAAGCAAGTGATTTTCGGCCATACTCCCTTCGAAACCCCCTTGGTCACCCCCACCAGGATCGGCATTGACACCGGTGCTGCTTACGGCGGCCTGCTCACTGCCGTGGAGTTGCCCGCCCTCAGTTTTCATCACGCACGTTGAAGAAGGCCCGGCTCTCTGTTGGTGCCGCCAACCATAAGATCTTGGCATGGATCGGCTGCGGAAGGGCTTTTTCGGAAAAACCGCTGGAATCAAATCATGTCGATTTTTCCGGTTTCTGGTGTTGCTTGTTGGCATAGAATTCCGGGTAGAGCTTAGCGGCGCATTCCGGGCAGATCGAATGGGAAAACCGGGCCAGGGAATGCTCGGTGATGTATTTTTCAACCTGCTCCCATTCCCCCCGCTTTCGGATTTTCTTGCACTTGGCGCAGATCGGCAGGAACCCTTCGAGCAATCGGATGCGGCTGTAAAGTTTCCGCAGCAGGAAAATCTCGATGACCATGACAGTGGTGAAGATCACCGCCTCCACGATGATTTCACCCGTTCGCTGCCCGAAGGCGGTTGGCATGTCGCCAAAGAGATAGTGTGGAAGATCGATGACCTCATTGAGCACCGTGGAGCAAAAAAAGAGAAACAGCACGATGATCTGGGAGAGGGTGATATTGCGGAGGGTTTTGTTTTTCATGACGAATTCCCATGGAAGAAGCTCGGGATTTGAGGCGCGGCGTACCGGGCCGGGTTCCGAGTTGGCAGGACAGAAATAGGAAAGCCGGGGGGCCGTCCCTCGAGATTGCTTACCCACCTCTATATACCTCGCTGGCGGCCATGGTTGAAGGGGGATTTTTCGGCGAACCACGATTTTCCGGATGCGGCCATCGCAGCGCATACCCTCCTCCTTGCTGCCGCGGACAGGAATCGGCGTAACGATCTCCAGCGTCCCATCCGCGCGGCGCGGCCCTCTCCATGATGCCGTCCGGTGAGCAGTTCGAGGCGCCAAGTAACCATTGACAAACCCCTTTCGGAGTTTTAGTAATGTGGAGATGCCCACCGGTCAAGATGGGGCGATTGCTGCCCATCCTGCCTTGAAGGTCCGAGGGAGGGGGGCTTTTTTTATTTGGGGCAAGGCCAAGGCATCTCGATCTTCCGGTATCCGGAAGGAGAATCGTCTGGCAAAGAAGAGTTGTGGCCACCTGCTACATGCCTTTGATATATCCGAGGGTGGAAACCGTGACGGCGGGTTTGAAAAAATATGAAATGCTGGCGGCGCTCGGTGAGCGTCATGGTTGCCCGTGGGTGGAGTATAGCGAAAGAGTGACGGCGCCTGCGCCGCTGCTGTGGCGGCTCGATCTGGAGAAGTTGAAGACAGCGGGGTGGTTCCCGCGCTCGGTGGCCAATGGCAAGGCCACGGTGATCGCGCTCGAGCCCGGGCCGGCCCTGGCGGCCGCAATCAAAGAGATGCTCGGCGTGGAAACCGTCGATTTTCAGGTGACCCTGCCCGAGGACCTCATCCGGATCATCGAGCACAATCAGGACGTCAACCCGCATTTCCCGCCCTCCGCCGGCCGCACCCCGCTGGCCAGGGTCCGGACCCTTTTAGCCGGCCGGCGGTCGCTCTATGCTCATTACCGGACGCTGCTCGCCAAGAGCCGGACCGGGCTGGCCTTCATCCGCACCGGCCTTTCCTTCATCACCATCGCCTTGCTCTTCATCCGCGTATTAGGGACCGGTTATCTCCTGTTCCTGGAGGTGCCGTTGCTCGTGAGCGGCATCGTCATGGTCTATGACGGACTCAAGTGGTATCTGCCGGTCCGCAAGATCAACGCCCGCCTGCCCATCTGCTCGGGCACCGAGCCGACCGGCGGCGCCAGCGTGCTCGAGGTATACAACCAAGAGGAAACCCCTTTTTTCGTCAGGACCGGCGAAGTAGAAGGTGCGGCTGGATTGCGGGCCGACTGGACCAGCCTGACGCCGGTCATGCGGCGCCGCTACTTGGCCAGCGACCGGACGGACTATGCCGAGGAAAGGACGGTGCTCGCCTGCTTCCGAACCAGGATGGCCAAGGCCCGGACCGGGCTTGCCTTCACCCGGACCGGGCTTGCCTTTCTCAGCCTCGGCTTCGGTCTGATTCGCCATTTTCACGCCAGCCGCTGGCTGGCCTTCGACGTCGGGCTCATCGTGGTCGGCACGGCGATGGCGATCGAGGGGTTCCTCTGGTATTTCAGCGGCCGCCAGGCCGGTGTCAGCGGAATGGCTGCGGTACGAAAGAAGAGCAGTATGGAAACGATCTGGGATTTTTTCTTTCCGCATCGTTACCTCCTGCCCAGCGCCAAGTGCCCCGTGTATCCTGGAACTCTGCCGGTGAAGAGCTCCCACGTCCCCGGGATCTGGGCGACCACCGGGGTCGCCCTGGAGCGCACGGTGCTGGCCGAGCGCCGGAACGTCATGTCCCGGCTGCGGACAGTGATGGCTCGGGCCCGGACCGGCTTCGCCTTCATCCGCACGGGCCGCAACATCTTCATGATCGGTTTGGCCTTTTTCATGTATTTTTACGGCTCAAGCGGCATTGGTTGGTCCATCTTCACCTATGCCATGATGGCGATCGGCCTACTGCTGATGGTCGACGGTTTCTATTGGGGAGTGCCGGCTGAGCGATTCAAGCAGCAGTTTCCGTATTGTTTCGGTGATATGGAGATCACCATCCCCGATTACGGCACCCCCTGCCGGTTCTGGAAGAAGGCGGTATTCAGCAATGACGAATCTTGATGTGCAAAACCCGGCACAGGCCTTTTTTGCCGTCCCCGGCAGGGTGAAGCCGGCCGTACTCGAGGAGGCGGCCCAGGCGGCGGCCCTCCGCGGCGTGCCCCTTGCACGCATCCTCCATAGCGAATTCCACGTTCCCCGCGAGGCTCTCCTGCAGACCCTCTCCGAATATTATGGATGCCCGGTTCTCGAGTACGACGAACGGCTGCCCATTCCCCCCGAACTGCTGGCCGGCCTGCCGGGCGAGCGGCTGGCTCGAACCGGATGGTTTCCAGTGATCAAAGATGCCGACGGCACTGTGGTGATTGCCGCTAGCGACCCGGCGAATCCTGCGGTTCTGGCTGAGGTCGAGGAGCTGCTCGGTCCGGGCCGGTACGAATTCCGGGTGGCGCTGCCCGATGACATCCGATGGTTCATCGAGGATTTCCTGCACGCCAAGGTGGGCGAGCTGATCGGAACCGAGAGGACCGGGCTTGCCTTCTGGCGCAATACAATGGCCCAGTGGCGGACCCGCCTTGCCTGCTACCGTACGGACATGGCCAAGGCCCGGACTTCCCTCGCTTTCATCCGGATGGGCCTTTCTTTGAGCACCATCGGCCGAACGCTGTTGGGCAGTGATCGGTTTCACGTGCCTTCCTTTATGTCCTATTCCGTGATCGTGATAGGTTTGATCGTAATCGTCTGTGCCCTGCCGGTCTATCTGCGGGTACGCAGGTCGCGCTTGACCCCGCCGCGGCATCAGACGCTGGTAGAGGTGACCGCCGCCACCTTGCTCTTTCTCGAGGGATATCATAATCTGGAGCATGTCGGGGGAGAGGGGCGCACCAAGGAGACCATGCTGGCCAGGCTGGGCGATTTTCTCGCCAACTATTGCACGATTCTCTACCCGGTCCCCGGCAGTCGTGAAAGGACCCATCTGGCCCGGGAAAGGAACGTGTTGGCCGCCCAACGGACCATTGCCGGCTGCTACCGCACGATTTATGCGCGGGCCCGGACGGGACTTGCTTTCATTCGTACCGGCGTTTCCTTTCTGAGCATCGGCATCGGTCTCATCACCTATTTCGGCTTGGGCATGGTGACGCCTTTTGACGCCTTCCTGGTCGTGATCGGCTTCCTGATGGTCACCGACGGAGCCCTGTGGTATCTGCCGGTGCGCAAGGAGCAGGCGGAGTTGCCCCGGACCCGCAGTGCCGTCCTGGGCGAATAAGCGTCCACAGGCACCCGCATCTGCCCGCGCTCAGAGAGACCCGGCAACGGGGTGGGGGTATACGGTTCCTCTGAACGTGGACATCTACGGCACCTGTGAACGCTTATTTTAGAGACGGAATGGTCTCTCGGAAGTTTTTACTGGTGAAGACGTGAAAATCGTCAACAAGATCTATCTTTCGAATGCGGTCCATATTGCGCTGATCGTGCTGATCGGGATTTTCGCCCTGCAGAATCTTGACCAGATTCTGACCAAGTTCCGATTCACGGTGATCGCCGACGGGCTGAACGCCACCTTTTTGGAGATGCGTCTGGCGGAAAAGAATTACTTTCTGTACGGCGACGAAGAGGCCCTGAACGAGATCAAGCAGAAGATCGACAAGGCCTCCGAGACTACTCTCCTGGTGCGGGATGACATCGTTCGGGCGGTTGGAATCCAGAACTATCAGCTGCTCCGGCAATACCTGAGCACTTATGCCGGGATGGTCGAAGAAATCGCCAGCCAGAAGCGCAAGGACGCGGCCACTCGGAAAAAACTCAGGGAGGCCGGACAGAAGCTCAAGACCTTTTCCGAAAATACCACCGCCCTGGAGTCGTCGCGAGTCGAAGCGATCATTGAGAAAGCCATGATCATTTTGCGCTACTCCTTTTGGGCTGTGGTGCTTTTTGCGGTGCTATTCAGCTATTTCATCGCCAGCAAGATCGGCCTTTCGCTTCAGAAAATCGTGGGCCTCACCCGGTCGATTTCCAAAGGAAATTATGATATTGAAGAAAAAGAATCTCCTTCCCGGGATGAAATGGGAGCCGTGATCCATGCCATCAATGTCATGGCCGAGGAGCTCCGGAAACGGGAAAAGGAGATTCTCCAGTCCAAACGGTTGGCCTCCATCGGCGTGCTCATCGCCGGGGTGGCCCATGAACTCAACAATCCTTTGAACAATATTTCCATGATCGCCCAGA
>JARRJE010000055.1:0-14284 GCA_037379765.1 Deltaproteobacteria bacterium | reverse complement strand
CTTTTCCGGCAGAACCGACAACAGGTCGGCGAGACGGCGGCGCAAGCAACCCTCCTCTACTTTTTTACCGAGAGGTGCCTGCAAGAGGAGAAGACCGAAAATGATCCTGGCCGGATCGGCGGTGTTGCCCACCGCGCTTGCTTCCAGTAGCCCAGCAAGATCCTGCAGCATCGAGGCAGCGGCAGGAGAAAGCTGGCTTTCGTTCCCCACGGCGAGAAGCATTTCCAATGCCGCACCCCGTCCGTTCTCCTCCAAGGCCAGCAACCGCAGCAACTCTTCGGCCGCTTCCTCCCGGCCGGCCAAGACCAACCATGGCTCGGCCCCACCTCGACGCACTTCCAGCGAGTACTCACTGCCTTCGTTCAGTTTGAGCGGAGTCCGAGCAGCCATCAGCTCCTCATCGATGGCGAGCAACACCCTTCCATTTCCTTCTACTCGCACGACGCGACCCTTGACGAGCTGCCCCGGAGTCAGGGAATTCCGGACGGCAGAAGGTTTGCCTTCTTCCTCGACCGACGTGCTGTTCGGTAGGTTCTGCTCGGTCCGGTGGTATGGATTGACTTTCACTGCGGCGGACTCGAGGTGCCGGCAACCCTTCCCGGCAGAAGAACATCCACCTGGAGCCCTTGATCCCGCTTGTGGAGAGCAAAATCACCCTGGTGTGCCTTCACCACCCGTTCGACCATGGTGAGCCCCATGCCGGTCCCATAGGTTTTGGTAGTAAAGAACGGATCCTTGGCCAAAGTGATCGCCGCTTCCGGGATACCAATGCCGGTATCGCTGATGGAGATGTGCACCCGCTCCGCTTCGCCTCGGCATACAATACTAAGGGCCCCGCCGTTCGGCATCGCTTCGATGGCGTTTCGAAACAAGTGCAGCAGCATCTGCTGCATCTGCCTGACGTCCATTTCGAGCACCGGCTCAGGCTCGGGGAGGTCGAGATTAACGACAATATTCTGCTTGGTGAGGGAACTTTGGACGAGCATCAAGGTTTTGTGGATAAGCCGGTACAGGGGAGCCGGCTCCTTAGAGAGCTCGACATGGCTGACGAAATCGAACAAATCGCTCAAGGTGGATTCCAGGCGATCGGTCTCTTTGATCATGACCTGGAGATACTTGCCGAGTTCGGGTGCGGTAATCTTTTTGGAGAGAAGCCGGGAGATGCCGCCGATCGAAGTAATCGGATTGCGGATGACATGAACCATCTGGGCAGCCATGTGTCCCAAAGCGGAATAGCGCTCTGCCTTGATCAGCAGGTCTTTGTTTATATCGAGCTCATGGTTGAGCTCTTCCAGCTCGCCGATCTTCTTCTGCATATCCGTATAGAGATGACTCTGCTCGATGGCCAGACTCGCTTGGCTGGCGAACAACTCGAGGGCACCCACGTAGCTTTCGTCAATGGGTTGGCCGGTCACGAAATTATCGGCGATGATGACCCCGAAAGAGCGGCCCGGCGAATAAAGCGGGACCACCACGAAGGTGTCCTCGCCTAGAAAATCGATCAGGTCAGGCGGCACGGGGTCGGTGGCCTCCCCCCCGGTCACCATGATGCTGCGGCGTTCCTGGGCCGCCTTGATCAGCAAATTATCTGTGTCGGCAACCGGAATGCGGAGCGACTGGATTATCTGGTTCACTTCGAAATCACCGCCGCAATTATTCTTGATATTGCGCATGATGTCGAGGAAGCCGAGTTTCTTTTCCTGAAGCTCCGCCCAGACCTGACCTGCCACTTCGCGGCAACGGGGGCCGATGGCGAGCCGGCCCTCGAGCATCTGCCGATCCTTGTTGAACATGGCCAAAAATGCCCGATTGAACCGCAATCCTTCGTTGGCGGTGATCCCGACCAGAATGGCGCGCAGGATCTCGTCGAGCTCGACGGTGCTCAGATAGACCGTGTTCATTTTGATGGAGAGCTGATGCAGCAGTTGGATGCGGAAATGGGCCTCCTCCAGCTCTTCCTGGTACTTGCGGTTCTCAAATACGAGCCGCCGTTTCTCGAGCGCCTTGCGGACGGTGAAGAGGATCTCGTTGAAGCGCACCGGCTTGGAAAGGTAATCGTCAGCACCGGCGCGAATGCATTCGAGAGCGACCTTCAGATCGGCCACCCCGGTCAGCATGATCACGGCCACGTCGGGATGGTTCTCGAGAATCTGTGGAAGGATGGACAACCCGTCGGTAGCGGGCAAACCGATGTCGAGAAGGACCAGGGCCACTTTACGGGTGGCGAGAAGATGCCAGAGGCCAGCAGCATCGGAGGCTTCTACGGCCGGCAGACCCTGTTCGTTAAAATAGGTTTTCAGGGGCTCGCGGATGACTGCATCGTCGTCAACGATGGCGATCACTTCGTCGTCGACAAGAAGCTGATCCTGGGACAGGGAAACGTGCCGACGCAAGCCGTTGAGGGGCTCGATCATAGGAGGCGGTAAACTACTAGATTGGTGACAAATTTCCTTTACGGAAGGAAGCGGCCGCGGCCGCATGCATTCAAATGCTATTTGGTAGTCACTATGATTGTCATGAAAAATTCAGTTCCTCATTCCAATCTACGATCACATACCAGACTGCCATGACGGCGAGGATCAGGGCGAGAGTGCCGCCGTATCCCAGGAAGGTATCGGGCATGTAAACAAAGGAGCCCAAGTGGGTACCGAAAGCATGCAGTTTGTCCCCGGAGTCGAGCTGCTCGGAGACATAATCAACCCAGTCCCCCCATTTTTCCAGATTCTTGGTCCAGGGCACCATTAGGGCGTTGCTGACCCCAAAGAAGGGAACGGTTATCCACAGCTTGATCTGGCCCTCGCCCACTCGCCACAGAGTTCCCGAACCGCACCCGCCGGCCAGCAGCATGCCGAAGCCAAAGATAGTGCCGCCAAGGACGCCGCCCCAGCCGAAGGTTCCACGCACATATTGATAACTGGGACGCAGACCGGTGGCTTTGAGAATAGTGATGCCGATCGCCAGCAGGGCGATGCTGAGAGCCACGGAGCGGGCCAAGGTGGAATCGCCGGTCATATGGGGTTCCCGGAAGGCCTGGGCCATGCACCAGCGGCCCCTTTGCATGGTGTAGCCGAGGGCAGCGGAGATGAGCAGGATACCGCTCATTTTGGCGATAGCGCCCTCCTGGATGCTGTAAGTATGAGCGCCCCAGACCAGTGCCCCAAGTGCGACGATGCCCAAAATCGCTTGCAGCGCAGCGGGAAATTCGATGGTTTTGGCGCCGCCGCTGCCCCAGCTGACATGCTCCATCTCCCAGTAAAGATACTTGAGGCCGATGAGGGCCCCGATGATCAGCCCCAGCCACATGGAAAAGCCGTTGGCGGCAAGGTCGCCGATGGCGTTGTACATGCCGCCCACATTGCAGCCGCCGGCGAAGGCTGCGCCGATACCCATGAAGATGCCGGCCACCGCTCCCTTCACCATTTCCAGCACAGGCGGAATCCTCAGGGCGAAATTGCTGCCCAGGCAAGCGGAAAGAAAGGCGCCTCCGGCAAAGCCGATGCCGATAACCGACCCGGAATCGACCCACCCGCTGCGGGGGGCTTCCTTGAGCCATCCGACAGCGTAAAGAATCCAATCACCCCAGTTCCTCAAGGCACCCACTATTCCCCAGGGCCGCATCCAAGCCATGATCAAGATGCTGAAGAAGGCGACCAGCATGCCGGCAATATAGGCGTTCCACTCCTCCTGGCAGATTTTCTTATACAAGCCCTTGATCTTGCTACCGAAAACGCTCTCTTCACTCATAAGGACTCCCCTCCCAATGTGGTTCGAAAGATTTTTTCTGCCTCTCTCCGCGCCCCTCACCGGCCACGCAACTCCTGGGCCGGCAGCCCGTTTCAGCCTTTTGCTGAAGAAATTAATTCATTTACCCTCGGCTTCTTTTTTTGTCAAGCCTGCGATGGGCAACCATTCAGCATCAGCTCCCTTTCAGGCGGGCGTAGCTTTCACCTACATAGCATGAATACAAATGAAAAATCAAACAAATAGCTCGGTTCATCGGAATGAGTTGCCATTCATTTCCCGCCTTGACAGGTGAGGTCAATTTTGGTAGAGAAAATTTATCTTTCTGAAAACATCCAAGATAATCCTTGCCAACGATTTCACTTTCGAAATAAGATAGCGAGGATAAAGGATATTTTGGGCATCGCTCGCCCACTGTCTTTGAAGTATTTGTGTTATGCTCAACTGCGCGGGAACCGCGCATCCGGCACGCAGCGAAAGCGGGCTGCCGCCTTTCAAGAGTGTCCATTCATTTCAACAAGTCTTAAGGAGGATCAGCAGATGAGTGATTTCAAAACCGCTCCCGAGGGTATCGTCCCCAACCGGACCTTGGACGCCAAAGGTCTGAGCTGCCCCATGCCGCTGCTGCGCACCAAGAAGGAAATCGACAAAATCAATTCCGGCGAGATTCTTGAGGTCCTTGGTACCGATCCCGGCTCCCGGAACGATTTGCCCGGGTGGTGCGCCCGCTCCGGCCACGAATTTCTTGGTGAGAAGGAAGATACCGGCTTCATTCACTTCTACATCAAGAAAAAATAATCGGGGCGTCTTTCGGTCAACATCGGCGCAACCGTCGGCCAACTACGGTTGCGCCCGTTCTTTTTTGCTCGATTGAGGAGGAATTGATATGGCAAAGAGTTTAGGGATTTTCGTAACTTCTCCCCAGAACATGCGGCACGTGATGGGGATTGTGAAGGCGGCCAAGGCCAAGGGGTCCAAAGTGAAGGTCTTCTTCACGTGGTTGAGCGTGCATCTGACCAAATGCAAGCAGTTCCCAGAGCTTTGCGAGTTGGCCGATGACGTCGCCATTTGTGTCGACAGTTACAAGAAGGCGGGCTACGATCCGGCCGACGTCCCGCCCGGGCTGGAGCCCAAGAAGATGGCCACCCAGGCCCAACACGGGGATATCATCGATAATTACGAGTGCTATCTGACTTTATAGGAGGGGAGAATAATGTCGAAAAAAGTTTGTTTCCTGCTTTGCAACAGCATGTACACCCTCGACGGCACTCGCTCCACATTGGGCCTGGCGGTTGAGAACATGTACTCCTATGCCGTGGTCATGTACAACGAGCTTCCGGAGATCAGCGATTACCATAAGGAAAATATCGAGTGGATCCGAGACATGGAAGGCGATGTGCTGACCACCGTCGACGCCAATGTAGAGAAGCACGGCCTGACCAAGATCAGCCTCGAGGAGGTCGGCCAGAAGCTCCGCGACATGGATATCATCGTGCCATACGGCATCATGCGGCCGCTCGAGACCAACGACAACTTCAACTGATCAGCTCAGGTTTAAAGGAGTACATGCTATGAAAATTCTGCACATTTACCGTTCCGCTCCCACCGATGAGGTCAAGAAGCTGGTTCTGTTGGGTTTTATTGACCGGATGCTGGCGGAGCAGGGGATCAGGGCCTGAAAGGAAGCATCATACTGCATCCAGCTTGGAGCAGGATCTTGCACCGGCTAAGGTTGGCTTTTATAACAATATATGGCCCTGATTAAGCAGGGGCTTTTTTTGTTTTTAATGCCAACCGGTGCCGGTGCAAGTTCCGGGGCCAAGCTGGTTGCTGGATGATGCTTTCTTTCAGGCCCTGATCCCCTGCTCCGCCAGCATCCGGTCAATAAAACCCAACAGATAGTCACGTTGGGGCGCGGTCGCATAACCAATGCAGGAACAGTGCAAGGTGGCCTGGGTGCGAACCAACAGCTCAAAGGAAACGGCCGCTTCCCCGACCTCGATGGCGAAATAGAAAGGGGCGCAGCCAGCGTGCCCCTGCTGCCCTTCTCCCCAAAGCTCGGATGGCACCTCCAGCCAGTAGATGCCGGCCATTGGGCCAGGATCCGCGCGCCGGCGCAGGAACTCTTCGGCCTTCTCCTTTTCTCCCCTTCTCAGCTCGTCGATCACAATCTGTCTCATTATTTGCTTTTCCTCCGCCAAGTGTGGCAAATCTATGACAACAGCAATCGTCATCACTTCTTCTTCAAGGCGATGCAAGGGGAAACCGCACCAGTCTTCACTTTCTCCCGGGATAATCCCTTCCCCCACCGTCGGGAGCTGCTCCAACCTACAAGACTCCTGCCCGAAAATCTAGGAATTTGCACCTCGCCCCCGGCCGGTGAAATTCTTGGGGACTATGAAAGAGATGACTCCTTCGGACTTGGTTCATTCCGTTGACATTCCCAATTCTTCCCTATATTCTGAAACACGGATTCAGGCGGTTACCTCATTTCTTGCGCTCGTGACCACTTACGTGAGGCACTCATATTCCTAATTAGCTCTCTTTCCTGGAAGCGAACTCATTCCGAAAGGACATGTCAATGGACTGCATTTTCTGCAAAATCGCCAGCGGCGAAATCCCAGCCGATAAGCTTTACGAGGACGACGACCTGATCGCCTTCTGGGATCTTCAACCCCAGGCTCCCACTCATTTTCTGGTCATTCCCCGCAAGCATCTGGCCGGGCCGGCGGCGATCGCCGCCGAGGACGACCGGTTGATCGGCAAGGTCCTGCGGCTGGGCGGTGAGCTAGCTCAAAAAAATGGAAACGCCGATTACCGCTTCGTGATCAACAACGGGATGCAGGCGGGCCAGACCGTTTTGCACTTCCATTTGCATGTGCTGGCGGGCCGGGATATGACCTGGCCGCCGGGCTGAACAGAATCATCCATGTTGCCTCCCGTCATCTCGCTGGTGGGCCGGCCCGACTGCGGCAAGACGACCCTGCTGGAAAAACTCATTCCCGAGCTCAACCGGCGGGGATACCGGGTGGGCACCATCAAGCACCACGTCCACCGTTTCGACATGGACCGTCCGGGCAAGGACACCTGGCGCCACAAGCGGGCAGGCGCCAAGGTGGTCGCTCTTTCCTCCCCTACCGGCCTCGGCATCATCAGGGACGTGGAAGAGGATACCCCTATCGAAGAATTGGTGGCCCGCTATTTCGATGATGTCGATCTGGTGATCACCGAGGGCTATAAACGGGCGGCCATGCCCAAGATCGAAGTTTATCGGCGCGCGGCCCATTCGGAACCCTTGCCGGCCGACCATACCTGGGTTGCCATAGTGAGCGATGTCCCTATTGCCGGGGATCTACCCCATTTCCGTCCGGAGGATGCATCCGGGCTGGCCGACTTTCTTGTCGAGCGTTTCTTATCCCTCGCTCCTTGCGCCGCAATTACGTTGCTGGTGGATGGCAAAGCGGTCCCCTTGAACCAATTCGCTGGCACCTTCCTCCGGCAGGCGGTCGCCGCCATGGTGGGGTCGCTCAAAGGCTGCGATGGGGCCCGGGAGATCAATCTCCGGATCCACAATGACGAATAGCTCCGATTTCATCGCAGAGGTGGCCGGCGTTATTCTCGCCGGCGGCGCCAGCCGCCGTTTCGGCGCCAACAAAGCTCTGGTTCACCTCGAGGGCCAACCGCTCATTGCGCACATCGCCCATCTCTTCTCCCGTCTCTTTTCCGAACGGCTGCTGGTGACCAATTCACCGGCAGAATTTGAGTTCCTCGGCTGGCCCACGACGTGTGACCGCTATCGGGATGCAGGACCGCTCGCCGGAATCGAAGCGGCGCTGCGCACCATTTCCTCTCCCCGGGCCATGATTGTCGGCTGCGACATGCCGCTGCTCGATGAGCGCCTTCTCCGACATCTGTGCCGCTTCCCGCCGGAATGGGATGTGGTGCTGCCCTGGACCTGCCGGGGACCTGAGCCCCTCTGCGCTGTTTACCACCGGAGGATCTGGCCGGCAGTGGACCAGGCATTGCGTCGACAGGAACGCCGGATCGGCCGTCTGCTGGCAGGGTTGACTGTCAGAAGAATAGGCGAAGCCGAGCTCCTGGAAGTGGTGTCTGACCTCTCCTCCTTTTACAACGTCAACTGCCGGCAGGACCTGGAAGAAATCCACCACCGGCCGGAGCCGATCGGCCCTTGAAGAACAGCATCCTGAGCCCTGAAGAAATTCCCCTTGAGTGAGAATTCGGCTTCTCCTTCGCACGGTTCATGGTCCACCTTTTCCTTTTTTCCAATTTATCGGCCCGGTGAAGATATTCCTTGGTTGAGAGTTCCCCGGAAGACTGCACCTACTTTTTGACAGGCCCCCCTTTTTGGTGCTATCTGTATTTAGGAGAAAGCCGGTCAATAGAAAAGCAGTCCGGCTCTGTCGTTCACCACCGCGCAGATCAATTCTTCAATTTCTCTTCTCCCATCGCGGCACGAGCCAGGAGGTCTGTTCCGCGCGGCCGGCCAATCCCAAAAAAGTTCGTCCTGACTTTCCGCGCCCTGCGCGGCAGCTGAAACTTCGACGGTTCCGGGGGGTTGTTGAAAACCGTCGCATGACCAATTTCCTTTGTGTGAGCCACTCATGAGGATCGCCCAAATCGCCCCCCTATACGAGAGCGTGCCGCCCCGACATTACGGCGGCACCGAGCGAATCGTTTACATCCTGACCGAAGAACTGGTACGCCAAGGCCACGAGGTAACCCTCTTTGCCAGCGGCGACTCTCGAACTTCAGCCCGGCTGGTGCCGGTCTGCGACCGGGCTCTGCGGCTCGATGACCGCTGTTGCGATCCGCTCGCCTTCCATTTCCTGATGATGGAGGCGGTGGTGCGCCGGCGAGCGAAATTTGACATCATCCACTCTCATATCGATGCTCTGGGCTTTATCATCGGCCGCCGCACCGGCCTGCCGCTGGTGGGCACCTTGCACGGCCGGCTGGATTTGTGGGAGCACCAAAAGATCTTCCGTGAGTATGCCGAAATGCCGCTGATTTCCATCTCCGATGCCCAACGATTCCCCCTACCATGGGCCAATTGGCTGACCACCGTCTATCACGGTCTGCCGGAGAATCTTTATTCCTGCAATGAAAAGGGCGGGGACTACCTGGTTTACGTCGGCCGGATCGCACCGGAAAAAAGGGTTGACGCGGCGGTGCACATCGCGATCCAGGCGGGAATTCCGCTCAGGATCGCCGCCAAGGTGGACAAGGTCGACCGGGATTATTTCGAGGAAAATATTCGCCCGCTCTTGGCCCATCCCCTGGTTGAATATCTGGGCGAGGTCGATGACCGGGAAAAGGCCGAGCTGCTCGGCGGGGCATTGGCCTTCCTGCACCCGGTGGATTGGCCGGAACCCTTCGGTCTGGCCATGATCGAGGCGATGGCCTGCGGCACGCCGGTGATCGCCCGACGGCGGGGTTCCGTCCCCGAGGTTGTGGATCACGGCTTGACCGGTTTCATCTTTGAACGGGACGAAGAAGCGGTCGCCCATCTCCATCGGAGCGTTCCCTTCTTCTCTCGGCGACGTTGCCGGGAGCACTTTGAGCGCCGCTTTTCCGCTCGTCGCATGGCCGCCTCCTACCTGGCTGCGTACCAGGCCGTGCTGGCCGGCCAGGGAAATTCCGCACCCATTCCGAAAGGAAAGGAGTCATGCCTGAAATTAGCAGGATAGAAGACCGCTATTATATTGTTGCCACCTCCTCGGCCATCGATCCCCATCGGCTCATTCTCAAGCACGGCGACACATTCGGGGTCTTTGACCGGTACGGGGATATCCTGCCGCTGGGCGAACGGGACCAAGGGATTTATCACCAGGGCACTCGTTTCCTTTCCTGGTACGAATTGCGCCTGAACGGCAGCCGGCCCCTCTTCTTGAGTTCCACCGTCGACGAGGATGATATCCTCCTCAGCATCGATCTCACCAATCCCGACATCTATGACGGCGACCAACTGGTCATGAAACGCGATTCCGTCCATATCATGCGGCAGCGCACCATTTATGACGGCCAGTGCCTGGAATCCCTGCGGTTTAAGAACTTCGGCCTGGAGAAGAGCGAGCTCTACCTTCAGGTGATCTTTGATGCCGATTTCGAAGACATTTTCGAGATTAGAGGGCTCAAGCGCGCTTTGCGGGGAAAGCTTGCCACCCCCGAATATCGCGACGGGGAATTCATCCTGGCCTATGAAGGTCGTGACGGCATCGACCGGCGGCTCTCGCTTCTCTTTTCCCGCGAGCCTGACGAAACCGGGGAGAAGGAGGCCCGCTTTCGAATTCGCTTGGTCCCTGGAGGGGTGGTCTCCATCAACTGGTCCTTCTCCTTTCTGACGGGCGAGGACCGGCCGGCACGCTTGGGTTTTCAGGAGGCAGTAATGTCCGGGCAGGAGATGGTCAGAGTCCTCGACCAGGACTGCGTCAACATTTACACCTCAAATGATCTGTTCAACGAATCGGTCAGCCGTTCCCTCTCCGACATTAAGATGATGTTGACCGAGACTGAATACGGCCTCTACCCATACGGCGGCATTCCCTGGTTCTGTACCCCCTTCGGACGTGACGGTCTGATCACCGCCCTGGAATGCCTCTGGATGAGGCCGCGCATCGCCGGGGGGGTCCTCAAATACCTGGCGGCTCGGCAGGCAACAGAGGAAGACCCGGAGAAGGCCGCCCAACCCGGCAAAATCATGCACGAAACGAGAAACGGTGAAATGGCCGCCCTCGGGGAGATTCCCTTTCGGCTCTATTACGGCAGCGTCGATTCCACCCCGTTGTTTGTCATGCTCGCCGGCGCCTACTTGCGCCGGACCGGGGATCTCGAACTCATCCGCAACCTGTGGGGCAACGTCGAGGCGGCCCTGGAATGGATGGAGCGGTTCGGGGATGTGGACGGAGATGGTTTTCTCGAGTACACCCCCCACGAAAACGGTCTGGTCAACCAGGGATGGAAGGATTCCCAGGATTCGATCTTCCACAAGGACGGCCTCTTTCCAGAGGGGCCCATTGCCCTCTGCGAAGTCCAGGCCTACCTCTATGCCGCCAAAAAGGAGGCCGCCGCTATCGCCCGTCGGCTAGGCAAGGGCAACCTTGCCCACCGACTGCTCACCGAAGCGGAGTTGCTCCGGGAAAAATTCGACGAATTTTTCTGGGATGAAAAGCTGGGCTCCTACGTCCTTGCCCTGGACGGCCGCAAACGACCCTGCCGGGTCCTCGCCTCCAACGCCGGCCATGCCCTCTATACCGGCATCGCCCTCCCCGAAAGGGCGGAAAAGTTGGCTCAAAATCTCACCTCCGAGCCGATGTTTTCGGGTTGGGGAATCCGTACCCTGGCTGCCGACGAGGTTCTTTATAATCCCATTTCCTATCACAATGGCTCGGTCTGGCCTCACGACAATGCCCTCATTGCGAGCGGTTTGGCCGCATACGGCTTCAAAAAACACTTCGCCAAAGTCTTCACCGCGCTTTTTGACGTCTCACAGTTCATGGAGTTGCACCGGCTGCCGGAGCTTTTCTGCGGCTTCCACCGGCGGAAAGGACTCGGACCCACTCTCTACCCGGTGGCTTGCTCGCCCCAGACCTGGGCGGCCGGCGCCCTGCCCCTCATGCTTCAGGCCGCCCTCGGCCTGAGCTTCGAGCCCGAAAATCGATCCGTAATTTTCACCTCGCCTGTTCTTCCCGGATTTCTCGATCACCTTTATTTGCGAGACCTGTTGGTGAACGGAAATCGAACCGTGGATCTCCACATCCTCCGTCTGGGGGGCGACATCACCGTGGAGGTCCTTCGGCGGCCCGCCGATGTCCGAGTGGTGGTGATCAAATAGACAAAATATCCGGGCGGTCGAAGGATCTGCTTTAGTTCTGCCGGAAGCTTGCCAACCGCCGCTCGGGCATCCCTCTCCAGCCGTTTCCCAGGTTCGTCTTGATTTCTCCGGAAGCCCGTGCTATGAAGGTAAGCGCTCAGCCATCAGCGCTCAGCTGTGTGCAAAAACAAAGGGTTGGATGAAATTTCGGCAATTTCTATGTATGACGCCTCGAATCATTGATTTTGCGCCGTTGCACGAATGCCAAATGCTGACCGCCTTGTGAAACGGCAGCTTGAAAAAGCAAACATAAGCCCTTCCCGTCTTCTATTTTAAAAGGATCCTCATCTTAATGCTTGAATTGCGTTTTCTTAGGGACAATCTCGAGCTGGTCAAGGAGAAACTGGCACAGCGGGGAGTCACCGAGCACCGCCTGGATGATTTCGGCGTCATCGACTGCGAGCGGCGTCAGATCCTGGGGGAAGTTGAGCAGTTGCGCAACCGTCGCAAGGCCGTCTCCCAGAAGATCGCCGCTTTAAAAAAAGCGGGGGAAGACGCCGAAGGCCTGATCGCGGCCATGAAGGAAGAAGGCGACCGGATCAAAGGGATGGAGCAGCGACTGCAGGTGATCGAGGAAGATCTGCAGGCTATCGTCATGGAAATCCCCAACCTGCCCCACCACTCGGTGCCCATCGGTCGGGACGAAAACGACAATGTGGAGATCAAGCGCTGGGGGGAGGTCCATCATTTCTCCTTCCCGCCCCGACCCCATTGGGAGATAGGCGAGCAACTGGGCATTCTCGACTTCGAGCGGGCCGCCAAGCTCTCCGGTGCCCGCTTTGCCCTGCTCAAGGGGCTCGCCTCCAGGCTTGAGCGGGCGCTCATCAACTTCATGCTCGATCTCCACACCCAAAAACACGGCTATGAAGAGGTGCTGCCGCCCTTTCTGGTCAGCACCGCCACCATGACCGCCACTGGCCAGCTACCCAAATTTGCCGAGGACCTGTTCAAAGCAGAAGGTCATGATCTCTACTTGATCCCCACCGCCGAAGTGCCGGTGACCAATATCCACCGGGACGAAACATTGGCCGAAAAACAGCTGCCAATCAAATACGCCGCCTACACGCCCTGCTTCCGCTCGGAGGCGGGCTCTTATGGGAAGGACACCCGGGGGCTCATCCGCCAGCACCAGTTCGACAAGGTGGAGCTGGTCAAGTTCACCACCCCCCAGACCTCTTATGATGAATTGGAACAGTTGCTGGCCGACGCCGAGGAGGTTTTGCAGCTGCTCGGCCTTCCCTACCGGGTGATCACCCTGTGCACCGGCGATCTGGGTTTTTCCGCCGCCAAGACCTATGACATCGAGGTATGGATGCCAGCCCAAGATAAGTACCGGGAGATTTCTTCAGTGAGCAATTTCGAGGAGTTCCAGGCCCGGCGGGGCGGCATCCGCTACCGGCCGCTGGATCAGAAAAAGAGCGCGCTGGTGCACACCCTCAACGGCAGTGGCCTCGCCGTGGGGCGAACCTTGGCAGCCATTCTGGAGAACTACCAGCAGGAAGACGGCAGCATAACCATCCCCGCCGTTCTGGACTAGTGTCATGTGCGGTTAATTATTTCTAATAATATCAATATGTGTTATAGTGCCGCCATGGCACGAACACATGAGAAATATGAAATCACAGCTGGGAACCAGGAAGCATTAGAGGCCGTTTTGCGTTCACCAAAAACACCGCAAAGTCTTGCATTTCGGTCGCGAATTGTTCTGCAGTGCAGCACGGGAAAGACTGTAGAAGAGGTGGCTGCTTCGCTCGGCACCTCTACTCGCACGGTGTACAAATGGCGCAATCGGTTCAAAGCCAATGGACTCGATGGTCTGAAAGATTTGCCACGTCCTGGCCAACCTAAAAAACTTACTGCACAGAAGGTCAAAGAAGTACTGACATTGACCGTGGAGCGTATTCCCAAAGAGGCCACGCACTGGAGTGTGCGCCTCATGGCCAAGGCTGCCGGGATCACGACTTGGCAAGTCCGGCAGATCTGGGAAGCTGCGGACCTCAAACCGCATCGCCTCAAAACTTTTAAGATCAGCAACGATCCTGAATTCGCCGAGAAAGTCATTGATGTTGTCGGCTTGTACATGAATCCTCCTGATAATGCCTTGGTGCTGTCGGTGGACGAAAAAACTCAGATCCAGGCGCTTGATCGAACTCAACCGTTGCTGCCGCTCAGGCCAGGTCAAATCGAGCGTCGTACCCACGATTACAAACGCAACGGCACCATGAGTCTATACGCTGCTTTTGACATCCTGACCGGAAAGGTTATTGGCCGAACAACGAAACGCCACCGGGCCAAAGAGTTTCTCGACTTCTTGCGCCAGATCAATCGATCCTCGCCCAAGGAGTTGGATCTGCATCTAATTGTAGATAATAGCAGCACCCATAAAACGCCAGAAGTCCGGAAGTGGCTGGCCGCCCACCCGCGATTCATAATGCATTTCACACCAACCAGTGCCTCTTGGCTCAACGCCGTAGAAGGTTGGTTCTCACAACTGGAACGCCGGGCTATTCATCGAGGCGTATTTACCAGCGTGAAGGAACTTCGTGAGGAGATTCACCGGTTCATCAAGGTTCATAATTCGGAAAGTGCCAAACCTTTCAAGTGGACCAAAAGCGCAGCAGCAATCATCGAATCTGTTAAAAGAGCAAAAAA
>JARRJE010000054.1:0-8053 GCA_037379765.1 Deltaproteobacteria bacterium | reverse complement strand
AAATCGCGGCAGGACATACGGCGACGGCAGGCGGAAGAGGAGGAGCTTGCCAGGAGGGAGCGGGACCCGGCTGCTCCGGCCGCCGCCGAGTCGCACATGACCGGCGAGGAAGTCCGGAAGCTGCAGCATGAGCTCCGAGTTCGACAGATCGAGCTGGAAATGCAGGAAAAAGAGCTCCTGGAAACAAGGGGCCGTCTCGAGGAAGTCAGGGTCAAATATGACGAGCTGTTCGATTCCGCTCCGGTGGGCTACCTGACGCTCGACCGCGACGGCCTGGTTCTCGAAGCCAACGCCACTCTTTGGGCCGATCTCGGCTTTGAGCGCGAAGCCACTTTTTCGGGCGAGCCCTTTCGCAACCAAGTACTTTTCGAAGATGCCGGCGTCTTTGATCAGTTTCTCGATGAACTCGGCCACGGCGGCAAACGGCGGTCATGCGAGCTGAGGCTGCGGCGTCAGGACGGCAGCAGCTTCTGGGCGTTATTGCAAGGCATCGGAAGCCGGGCCGTGGACGATCATTTCGCCTGCCTGATCTCGGTCATGGATATCACTTCCTGGAAGAGTGCCGAGGAGGCCGTCCGCGAGCAGCGGAACCTGCTCAAGACGATCTTCCGGGAAATGCCGGGCCTCCACTCCCTCAAGGACAGCAATTTCGCCTATCAGTACGTCAATTCGGCCTTCCAGCAGTTCCTCGGCAAGGGAGAGAACGAGATCCTGGGCCAGACCGACTTCGACTTGTTGCCCCAGCAGAAGGCCCGCAAGTACCGCAAGGAGGATCTCGAGGTCATGGAAAGTGGTAAGGCCTTGGTGCTCCACGAGGACGTTTCCACGCCGTTGTTCGGGGAGAAATGGCTCCAGATTTCCAAAATTCCGGTGAAGGACAACAAAGGCAGGGTCGCCGGCATCATTTCCTCCATCAGCGACATCACCCAGCGCAAGAAGATGGAAAGCGAGCTGCTGAAAATGCAGAAGCTCGAATCGGTAGGGGTGCTGGCCGGCGGCATCGCCCATGATTTCAATAACCTCCTCACCAGCATTCTGGGGAACATCGAGCTGTCGAAGATGTACGTCGGCACGGAGAGCAAGGCATACAACCGTCTGGTCCAGGCAGAGAATGCCTCGCTGGCGGCCCAGAGTTTGACCCGACAGCTTCTCACCTTCTCCAGGGGCGGAGCACCGGTGACCAGAATGGCTTCGGTGAAAGAGCTGGTTCGGGATTCTACCGAGTTCACCCTTCGCGGCTCCAACGTGGCCATCGTTTTCGATCTGCCCGAGGATCTCTGGCTTGCCGAAATCGACGAGGGTCAGATCGGCCAGGTCATTCAGAACCTGGTGAAGAATGCCGATCAGGCCATGCCTGAAGGCGGCGTCTTGGAAATCGGGGTCCACAACGTCCGGGTCACCAAAAAGAACCGTCTGCCCATCAAGAGCGGCAGCTATCTCGAAATCACGGTGCAGGATACCGGTCGCGGCATTCCGGAAAAATATCAAGCCAGGATCTTTGATCCCTACTTCACCACCAAATCACAGGGAAGCGGCCTGGGACTGGCGGTCTGTTATTCCATCATCAAACAACACCATGGCCACATCGAGGTGGAATCGCGGCCGGATAAGGGCACCCTTTTCCGCTTTTATCTGCCGGCCTCGCCCGGTAAGGCGCCCGGAAAGAAAAAGAAGGATGAAGAGCCTTACGCGGGGCAAGGCCGGATTCTGGTCATGGACGACGACGAAACGGTCCAAGAGATCGCCAGCGAGATGCTCCGTCATCTCGGCTATGAGGTGGATGTCACCGCTGACGGCTCGGAGGCGATCAAGTCCTACGTCGAAGCTCGGCGGCTGGGCAAGCCATACAGCGCGGTCTTGATGGATCTCACCGTACGCGGCGGCATGGGCGGGCGGGAGGCGGCGCGGGAATTGCTCGAGCTCGATCCTGAAACGATAGTGATCGCCGCCAGCGGTTATGCCACCGATCCGATCATGAGCGACTTCCGGCAATACGGCTTCAGCGGCGCCGTGCATAAACCCTTCAAGCTTCAGGCGCTGAGCTCCGCTTTCCGGACCGCCCTCGAAGAGCATGGACGGTAAGTCATCCCATAAGGGTTGTCGGAATTTCGAAAGCAGAATTTGCCACGGGGGGGCACAGAGGTAACAAAGGTAAGTAATTAAAAAAAGAATCCTTTCTTGTTCTGTCTCGTGTGGTAGGAAAAACTTTTTTGGGAAATCACCAAGGATTTGTCAGCAATGAATAGCGGCCACTCGGACGAAGGCAAGGTTTTCGTCTGCCCTTTTTGCGATTGGCGCAATACGGTTCGGAGGCTTCTCGATGGTGCAGGGCTGGCCAAGCGGTTGGTGGGCTGTCGGACCGTGCTCATCAAACCCAATCTGGTGGAGGCCAGGAAACCGCCGGTCACCACTCCGGTAAACCTAGTGGCTGCCCTTCTTGAGTATTTACGGGAAGAGGCGCCGACTGCCCGGCTGATCGTGGCCGAAGGCAACGGCGCCGTCGACTATGCTACCAACTCCTGCTTCGACGCCCTTGGCTACAGCGCTCTGGCTGCCGACGGGATCGAGTTGCTCGACCTTAATACCGCGCCTTTGACGGAGCTTGCCCGCGCCGACTGCAGCCGTTGGCCGACCATGCATCTGCCCCGGATCCTTTTCGAAAGCTTCCTCATATCTGTCCCGGTTCTCAAGGCCCACACCCTGGCCGGCGTGACCCTTACCATGAAAAACATGATGGGAGTAGCGCCGCCGGCTCATTACCGGCAGGGCGGTCACTGGAAGAAGGCGGCCTTCCACGCCGAGATCCAGGAGGCGGTGCTGGACCTCAACCGGTACCGCACCCCTGATTTCACCGTGCTCGACGCCACATTCGGCATGCAGGAAGCTCATCTCTGGGGGCCCACCTGCGAGCCGCCCCCCAATCGGCTGGCGGCCGGATATGATCCGGTGGCCATCGATGCTTACGGCTCGGGGCTCCTCGGCCGCGACTGGCGGAAGATTGGCCATATAAGCCGAGCCGCCGGGAAACTGGGCACAGCCGACCCTTTGCGGATCGTGGAGCTGGGTTGACGTGGGCGAAGAGTTTGCCGGTGATTTCAAACAGTGGCTCGCTTTCGTCCGTCGTTTTGCTGATGCGTACGAGGCCGGCCGGCAAATATCCGCGGCGCAAGAAACAATCAGACGACCTTCAGCCGGTGCGCTCCCGGAGGTTTCAGGGCCGCGGGTTATCATCTGCGCTCCCCATCCCGACGATGAGATGCTCAGCGGCGCCCTCGCTCTCCGCCTCCAGCGGGAGGCCGACTGCTCCGTCCTCGTCCTTGCCCTGACCCTGGGGAGCGATCCTGCTCGCAAGGAAAACAGGAAAAAAGAGCTGGCGGCTGCCTGTCAGGTCGCCGGCTTCGAGTGGCGGCTGACAGCAGAGCCCCTCGCCTGGCCAGTCCTCAGGCCGGAGTTGGAGAGCGACCAGGCCTCCGGATGGCAGCGACTACGGGAGACCCTTGTCGGGCATTTTGAAAGGGAAGCTCCCTTCCTGGTGCTCGCACCCCATGTCGGGGAGAGTCATCCCGCTCATCTGGCGGCCCATCGGCTGGTGAAGCAAGCCCTGACAAGCTATACCGAGGAGAACCGTTGCGAGGTGCTGCTGGCGGAAACGGAATACTGGCAGCCCTTGCCTCGCCCCAACCTCCTGGTGGGAGTGGCGTCCGAGGACCTGGCGCTGCTCCTGGCCGCTCTCGCCCGGCACAGAGGGGAGATGGGCCGTCACCCTTACCACTTGCGGCAGCCTGCCCGGATGATGGACAGCGTTCGCCGCGGTTCCGAGGTGCTGGTAGGGTTCGGAGAAGCGGCCGCCGACCCGGTGTTCGGGGAGTTGTATCATCTTTTGAAGGTGAGCGCCGGAAAGGCGATGCTGCCGAAGAGCTCGTCGGTCGTGCACCAGGAGGATAGGCTCGACCGCGCTCGGCTTGCCACTCTCTTTGAGGGGTGATTTCAGGAGGAATGGTTATTGAGGGCTGCCAACTTCTTGGAGAGACCGATCTCCTGGAGCACCTGGGTAGCGATTTCTTCGATGGACTTGCCGGCGGTGTGCACCACCGGAATGTGGTAGCTTTCGAAAATCTGCTCCGCCTGCCGGAGCTCCTCCTTGCAGGTTGCAAGCCGGGCGTATCTGCTGCCGCTGTATCGCTTTTCCCGCATGGCGTGCAGCAGCTCCGGGGAAGTGGTGAGACCGACCGCCCGTTTACTGTGGCGGAGGATATGGTCGGGCATTCGGTATTGGTCAAGGTACTCGGCAGTCAGCGGGAAGTTGGCAGCCTTGAGCCCGATCTCCGTAGCAAGGTAAACACTCACTGGTGTTTTGCCGGAGCGGGAAACGCCAAGCATGATCACATCGGCTTCCTCGAACTCCTGGATCTTGGTGCCGTCGTCATGCTCCAGACAAAAATGGATGGCCTCCACCCGGTCCGCCATGGAGATGAGATCCTTTTGGCGGGAAAAGCCAGGCACCCTCAAGGCCTTGGCCTCAAGGCAGTTTTCCAGCCGCTTCAGGAAGAAGTCGAAGGCATCGAAGAACTCTACTTCCGGCGAATCGAAGATTTCCCGCACCCGGGGGTCGGTGATGGTGCTGAATACCAGCGGCCGCCGGCCTCCTGATTGCCGCAGAATGTAGGCGAGGGTCTTTTGCGCCTCCCCTATGGTGCGGACGAAAGGGAACTTCTCCTCGTGGAAGTTGATTTCCGGAAACTGGCAGAGCAGGGCATGGGCCAGATTGGAAATCAGAATTCCGGTACTGTCGGAGATGAAGTATACGTCTTTGGATTTCCACATAAGAAATCGATCGGGTTAATCACCTACAGGGGTATGAATCTGCCCGTGGCCGCTTACGCGGTCAGCTCCGGTACAGGGCGCCAAGCTTCTTGATTCTTCTGTTGATGTCCGATGGCAGCTGGATGTCGTAGCGCTCCAGGTATTCGGCCGCCATCCGGTGGGTATTGAACTTGGGGCAGTTGAGAATCAGATTCATGATGCACTTGTCGATGTAAGCCGGGCGCCGGGCGGGATCGTAAAAAGTTTCCAAAATCTCCGGGAACAGCTCGTAAAAGGAATCAGAGTCCTCGGCATAGAGCAAGGTCGAGCGCGATTCGCTCAGAGTCTCCAGGTCGATCGGGGTCTCGTAGCCGAATTTCCAGCCCGTCTTGCCGTCGTGATAGCCTTCCGCCCACCAGCCGTCGAGGGTGCTGATGTTGGGCACCGCATTCATAGCCGCCTTCATGCCGCTGGTCCCGCTCGCCTCCAGCGGCCGCTTAGGGGTATTCAGCCAAGCGTGTACACCTGCCACCATCATTTTGGCAATCGACATGTCATAGCCCGGGATGAACACCATCTTTATCAAACCGTTGCTGCGCTGATAGAGACTTTTCTGCAAACCCAGGATGCTTTTGATGAGCGACTGTCCAGGCCGATCCGCGGGATGGGCCTTTCCGGCAAATATGAAATTGACCGGCCGCTTGCTCCTCACCACGATGTTGGCCAAGGCGTCGACATCGTCGAAGATCAAGTCGGCCCGCTTGTAAGTCGAGAAACGGCGGGCAAAACCGACGGTAAACACCTCGGGCCGAAGCTCCCGCTCATCCTCTCCCAGATAGGAAAGAAAGTTGGGCGGGTCAATCCAGGTCTCCTGGATCTGGTTGCGGTGGCGGGTGAGCATTTCATTGATGTAGGTGGTCAGTCGCCGGGAATCGGCGGCCCAGGCTTCCTCAAGGTAGGTGCGAAATTTGTTGCTCTTTTGTAAAAGATCGGCATTGGCAAAGACACCCGGATCCTGCCGCCAGTTTTCCAGCTCGGGGAATCCGTCATACAGTTCGGCTTTGGCATCACTGATCCAAGTCAGGTGATGGACACCGTTGGTGACGGCGGTGATCTTGTCGGCGAACTGGGGAAACTGTCTTTTGGTCACCTCCCGGTGCAGGCGACTGACGGCATTGGTGGCCCGGTTGACCCGGATGGCGAGTGAAGTGAAGTTGAACACCCGGTGATCGACTTCATCCCTGGCAAGAAGTTGCAGCATACGGGAGCAAAAGGAATGGCCGATCTCGGCATAAAGATCCTTGTTAAAACGGTCGTGTCCGGCCTTCACCGGCGTGTGAATCGTATAGACCACTCGTTCCGCCACAGCCCGGGCCGCCTCCAGGATGTCTTTGTCGGTGGCGAGCAGGGTGTAGTCGGCCCCATACTTTTCTTTGAGGCGTTCGGCAATGAGGTGAAGCACCACGGCTACGCCGTGCTGCTCGTTGAGATGGAGAATCTTGGAAGTGACTCCCAGTGCCTTCATGGCGGGAATAATGCCGGCCCCGAGAAGTCGCCTCTGGACGGCCTTGCTCTTCTCCGAGCCGCTTTCGTAAAGATGTTGGGAAGCCTTTCTGATCCAGTCCGGCGAGCCCTCCACATCATAATCGAGCAGAATTTCGGGAACGAAGTAGTCGCAGGTGGCATTGACCTCCATTTTCAGCCAGAGCTGGGCGCAGGCCATGACCCGTCGGTCCTTTTTGTCAAAAAAGGGTACCTCGATTTTCAATGGGGATTCGGGCTTCTGCGGATCACGAAGCAGGTACAGAGAAGGGGTATTTTCGGGTTCCCATTCAAGGGCCCAGACGATCTGCCCCAGCCGGGAATCGACGAGCTGTGAGAAATAGCCCTTGCGGTACAGCAGAGTGATGCCCAGGGCAGGGATTCTGAGATCGGCGAAGCTCTTCAGGGTATCACCGGCCAAAATCCCCAGTCCGCCGCCGTAATTGGGGATTTTTTCGGGACCCGAGAGGAAGCGCTTGATGAACCCGTCGAGCTGGGGGTCTCTGCTTTCGGAGATTTCGAGCTCTTCCAACCTGGCTTTGATCGGGTGAAAGACGTCCAGATCGGCGCCGATCTCCATGGAGATATAGGTGACGGAATTGGCTTCCGGTGCGGTCAGCTTATGCCAGACGCGATTAAGTACCCGTTGCGAAACGCCGAAAAAGGTGCCCCACTGGTTGGTGGCGAGCATTTCGAGCAGGACCTTGTCGGTGCTGATGGGGGAGCTGATTTTCATGAGCGATTCCGGTAAGATGTAAATGTGATTGACAGCCGGAAAGGGCTGAGCTATATAAGTTTACAACACATTGCGGCCATCCTAAAGGGAAGCCTGCAAGGCGGAGCCTGCGCGGCGTGTCGCTTGTTTTACATGCCGCCGCGCATTTCGTCAATTTCCAAATCCGCAACCCACCAAGGTCGGGAGATCACGCCGGATATTCCACGCTGGATAGCGCCACGTTGATTTCTCATATCAATTCAGCAAAAAAATCGGCAAAAAAACATTGAATTTTCATACCGTTTTCTTTAGGGTTAACGGGTCAGAAACCGGCAAGGACAACGATTTTCAGCAAAGGGGACAATATGGGCGACAATCTAGCGGGAGGTGAACGTAGGATGAAAATTTCGATTCTTCGATTGGTTATGGTGGCATCTCTGATTACTTCATTGGCATTGTTCGTCGCCGGCTGCGGCAAGAAGCAGATCCAGACCGGCGAGGAAATGACGGAAACACAACCATCTGTGGCACCTGCCCCAGAGCAGCCGAAGCCTGAGCAAGAAACCGGCATGGGAGAGGAAGAGCCGCTCACTACTGCCGAGCAGACTCCACCGGCCGGTAATGAAATGGAGGCAACCATCTCTGAAGGGCGGACCAACGCCCCCATGCTGCCCGTGTATTTCGATTTTGACCAATCCAGTATCCGGGCTGACCAACAGCCGCTGATCGAAAAAAATGCCGCCTACCTCAAGGATAATCCTCCGGTCTCGATCCAGATTCAGGGCAACTGTGACGAGCGCGGCACCAACGAATACAATATGGCTCTGGGCGAACGCCGGGCAATGAGCGCCAAGAAATATCTCATGAATCTCGGCATCGCCGGGAACAGGATCACCACAATAAGCTATGGCGAGGAAAAACCTCTGGTTTACGGTCATGACGAGCTCTCCTGGGCTCAGAACCGGCGGGATGATTTCGTCATCAACAAATAGC
>JARRJE010000053.1:14071-28934 GCA_037379765.1 Deltaproteobacteria bacterium | reverse complement strand
CCCGGGTTCAGCGAAGATGGTCTTGGCCTGCCGATAGGCGGGAAGACGGCGCAGTTGCTCCGCTGCCTTGTGACTTTCCTGTCGGGACATCCCGATATTTGCCAAGGCCTTGCGACACTCCGCTTTTGAACTTTGGTCAAAAAGATCCATGGTAGAGTGACGCCTCAGGGGAGGGGCGTTGATGTCATCTCTCCGTCCATCACCAAAGACAGAGATTCAACAACTCAACTGACCTCCAGGGGAATTAGTGGGAATGCAGCGTTACGGTGTCGTCTCCGGCTTCGCTGGCTCGCGAAGTCAGGATCTGCCTGGGAAGGGGAGCGGCCGCCTACGGAGGATCACAGTTCGGAAAACTTTTTTCCTTGGGTCAGGACTACCAGCAATGGATTTTCAGATTTGCTATCGATCTGTTTAAGCTGAACAATATCCGCGCCATACTTTTCCTGCCGATGATCGGCGGCCACCTTTTTCTCGCAGGAGAAACCATACTCGACCAGGGTGTTGATATCATGCCACATGGTTTCGCTGCCCATGATTGCCACCAGCAACTCTTCCTGCCCCCGGCGGAACTTGCCGACATAGGTCTGGCGTGCCAGGCGCGTATAGCCCGTCTTGCCGCCCTCGGTGCCGGCGACCTGCCACAGGGCTCGATTGTGGTTGCGCAGAACCTTGCCATAACTGGTTCTTACTTTCACTTGACTGATCCGATCGGCGAATTCCTTGTTTTTCATGACTTGGTTGAACATGACCGCCAGATCCCTGGCCGTGGTTTTCTGCCCGCGATGAGTGAGACCAGTGGCTGATCTGCAGACCGTGTCGCGAGCTCCCAGCTGCCGTGCCTTCGCATTCATCAGTTTCGTAAAAGTCGATTCGGAACCGCCGATTTTCTCGGCCAGAGCCACCGCCGCATCGTTGGCGGAGGAGAGAAGGAGAGCATTGATCAGATCGTCTGCCCGATAGGATCGGCCAGATCTCAAATAGATCTTGGAACGCGGCATCCTTGCGGCTCTGCGACTCACCTTGACTCGTTCCTTGTTTCTTAGGGAATTGATGGCAATGAAACCGGTAAGAATCTTTATCGTGCTAGCGGGTTGACCGGCAAGATCGGGGGAGCGGGCATAGAGGGTTTCGCCGGTGTTGGCATCGAGGACGATGGCGGTGCGAGAACTGATACGGCTGGGCAGAGCGCCGGCAATGAACTTTTGATCCGGTGTCGGCCGGCTCTTGCTGTCGTCATCACGCCTGAGACGGACAATGTTTGCCGAGTTGTGCCTGTTGTTGACGATTCGTTCCGTGTGGGGGGAAAATTTGTATCGGGAGGAAAGAACCCTACCGCTATTGGCCGCCGTTTCGCTGCTTGAAAAAGCGATAAGGGCAAAGAGAATGATGAAAACAAGACAAGGCAGAACAGTTTTTCGTGAAATCCACATAACTCCTTCTTCCCGTAATACTATTTTCTGTATCGCCCAAAATTGCCCACAGGAACTAAAGATTGAATAAATGAAAAATTAAGGCAAAGTCAAGGTAATTTTGCAAATATTATCTGCAACTTCTTGATTTTGCGTCTGAACCTCACCTGCTTTTTATTGCAAAACCACAAGATATCGTGCAATTCACTTTGGAAGACCACTTCATATGGAAACCAAGAAAGCACGATATATTTTTTGAGAAAATCAAATCACGTCCTTCCCGTTCTCCATTCGGCTGCGTTTCGCTGAGGCGGTCTGCCATTTTGCCGATCTACAATTCCGAATATTGTCCTACATCTCACCTTTCCCGCGGCGCACATCAGCACAGTCCAAGCTCTTCCTGCGCCAACAATCCCTCTGCACCCTTTCATCTTTTGCTACGGCTCCGGGAAAAAGCCCAAGATCGTTTTCATCTCTTTGCCATGGGCGCGGCAGGGCTCTCCTTCTCATCCATCCCATCTCCCTGCTAAAAGCTACATCCTTTTTGCAACAGGTCTGGTGGCCCCTCGCCCGCATTTCGTGCGGCGATGTCCGAACCTATGGGCAATTAGCTAAACGAATCAGGTCGCCGAGGCCATGTCTGGGGGACGGCTCGCCTGCCACGCCAACTCGTTGGAACTTTTATTATCTGGTGTTACCGAGTGGTTCCCGGCGAGAAGATTGGTAAAGGCTTCAACTGCGGCAGCATCTATAAAGAAAAGCTGCTGGTGATTGAGAGGAACGTGACGTTCGGAGCGAAATAAAACGCGCTTGAACATTGAATGCTTTTAAAGCAAGTCGATCACTGTCTGGCTGATTTCCTTAAGCGGCACCACTTTGTCTACCGCCCCCAGATTGATCGCCTCCTTGGGCATGCCGAAGACGATGCAGCTTTTTTCATCCTGGGCGACGATACGGGCGCCGGCCTCCTTCATCTTCAGTAGGCCCTGAGCGCCATCCTTGCCCATCCCGGTGAGAATCACGCCGATGGCATTGCTGCCGCCGTAAGTGGCCACCGAATTGAACAGCACGTCAGCTGCCGGCCGTTGATGGCAGACAAGAGGCCCCGTCTTGATGTTCACGTAATAGCGGGCACCACTACGACGCATCACCATGTGAAAATTACCCGGTGCAAGAAGGGCAGTGCCCGGAACTACCGAATCGCCATCCTCTGCCTCCTTCACCCGAATCCGACATACCCTGTCAAGACGCCTGGCGAAGCTTGTGGTGAAATTGGCAGGCATATGCTGCACAATGAGAATACCGGGGGTCGTTGGAGGAAATTGGGTGAGTACCGTTTTGATTGCCTCGGTGCCGCCGGTGGAGGCACCGATGGCGATGATTTTGTTGGTGCTCCGGGTCAAAGCCCGCTGGGGCGCAATCACCGAGGGGGCCGCCTTGTTTTGTTCAACCAGTAGAGCCCGGTGTGCGACGTCCACCCGGGCAGCTGCCCGGATCTTTATGGCAAGCTGGACGCTCATATCCCCTACCGAGTAAGCCTCACCCGGCTTGGAGATGACGTCCACCGCACCGATGTCCATGGCTTCGAGCGCCAAGGCTCCCCCCTCTCTGGTGAGGGAGCTGACGATGATGACGGGAAGCGGAAAGTATTTCATCAGTTTGCGGAGGAAGGTCAGCCCGTCCATCCGCGGCATCTCTATATCGAGAGTCACTACATCCGGTTTGAGATTGACGATTAAATCCCGTGCTACATAAGGATCGGGGGCCGCCCCGATGACTTCGATGTCGCTCTCCCGGGAAAGCCCCTCCCTGAATACCTTGCGAACCACTGCCGAATCGTCGACGACCAGAACCCTGATCTTTCTCATGCAGACCCTCTCACCGAAGTCTTGATCCGGAATTCCTGCCGCTCCGCGATCGCTCAATTTCCTTCATAAACGAGCCATAACACTCCGCGCTCGGAATTGAAGACGGCCACTCCGGGATGGCTGCTCAATGAAGCCGGCGATAAATCGTCGACACGACGCGATTCGGGTATGCCCAGCCTGCAACGCCCTTCCGGGTCGACTATTCCGAGCAGGCTGCCCACAGCCATGTTGGCAGTTTCCCTTACGGTGTCAAGCAACTGAGGTTCAGTAAGCTGTCCGGATTTCCTACCTGAGAGGTTGACCGTAATGTAACGGGCCAAAGACTCAGGAAAATAGAAACGAATGGAGCCCTCTCGGTCGCCGCTGAAACTGATTATGGCCTCGAAATGGTCTTCCTGCATGAGCTCTTCGGGGGCGGGCGGCTCCGGCAAGGGCTCGATAATGGTGAAGAACATCTTTTCGAAGACCTCCGACAGCGTTCGGTTCAGGTTCTTTTTCAAATCCGCGTCCATCCAACAACCTCCTGCAGCGTCGCAGATAACAGCTGCCGCATCTTCTCACGATCGCTTCCGCCCGCGTTGCCGGCCAGTACGGCCAGTCGCGCTTGCGCATATCTACGGCATCTGTGATCCATACAATTTTCGCGGCATTTCCGCTCTGGCCACCTGCGATGGTTTGCCTTGCAGCAGATGGCTAAAAATCCATGCCTTCTTCAGTCTCATCCTGACTGCGCGCTGCCCTCTCTTCGGAAAGCCGCTGATCGTAAGCCTTTTCCAGAACATCACAAAGGATTTGCTTGATGGTTTCCGGCAAAAACGGCTTCTTGATGTAACCCGACGCGCCGATCCGTTTGGCTTCCTCCACCCGTGCCTCGCTTGATTCGGTGGTGATGAAGATTACCGGCAGGTTGGCGTGCACGTCGCTCTTCTTAATTTCCTCAAGCAACTCGATCCCGTTCATCTGGGGCATATTAATATCGGAGAGGATGACATCTACCCAGGCGTTCTCCACGACAGACAGAGCTTCCTTGCCATTAGCCGCTTCGTAGAAATCGCCAACCGGCACCCCGGACATGCTGACCACTTTCTTGATCGCCGCCCGCATGGTCTCGGAGTCATCCGCTATCAGAATATTGAATGCCATATTTCACTCCCGCTTCTGGTTCTCGTCTCTTCCTCACCCGTGACAAAAATGAGTACTCAAAACCGGCTTGATGTAATTGTCCGGCGGCATATTTTTGAAAACACGCCCTATTCACACACAATACGGGCGATAGGGATTCAAGTCCTTCATATATAAAACAGCTCCTCCGCTTTTTCCATTTCCAGGATCAGGTCGGCCATGCTGAGATCAAGGACCGGTTGACTGATATCGAACCGCTTGAGGGCTTCTCCCCGGAGCCTGGTAGCCAAGCCATCGGCTCCAACGCCGATCCCCATCGAGATCACCAGGGCGTTGCTGAGGGCGATTAGGGCGGTGAGTGGATCTTGCCGCAGGGCATCCGCATCGTGGTGCAGCCTGATAGTTTTGACCATGGCCGGTGGGAATTCCCATCTTTCAAGGATTTTCCCACCGAGAGTGGCGTGATCGGCGCCCAGAAGTTTTTTCTCCGCATCCACGAAGGTGCAGTTCTCTTTGGTCACCTTCAGCATGATCTTTTTAAAATCGCCTGCAACAAAGCTGCTCAGGAACCGTTTGCCGATGTCATGCAATAGACCGGTGGTGAAGGCGGTGCCGGGGTCGACCCGGGGGATGTGACGTACCAACCGTTTGGCCATGATGGCGGTTGCCACGGAATGGCGCCACAAATCGCCCTCCTCCAGGTGATAGCCTTCGCCGGCCGGTCCCTTGAAAAACCGCGCGCTGCTGCTGGTGACGACCACATCTTTGAGCGTCTCATGGCCGATCACCACCAAGGCCTCGTCCAGGGAGGAAACTTTGCGCTGCAAGCCATAATAGGCGGCATTACAGAGCTTGAGTATGTTGGCGGTGATCGCCTGGTCATACTGAATGACCTCCGCCAGAGCATGTGCGGTAACATTGGGATTCCTGAGCATTTCCATGATCCGCTGGGCAACCTTGGGGAAAGGCGGAATGCGATCGATCAAATTGAGGATCTCCTCGAGACGACTCATAGCTCAAATTCCCCCCGGCCCGATACTTTTAAAATGGTGGTCCCGGAGCCCACATGCAGGCTGACGGTCCGGTTGACCATGCCACCGATGTCCTCCTTGGTAATCAACACCTTGTTCTTCCAAAATATCTTTCGCAGAGCCATGTAGTTGCGTTTGCCGATATTGAAAATTTCCGACTCATCCATGATCTGCGAGCCGCCAACTACCTTCACCACCATCCGGCTCTTCAATGCCCCTAGGTGGTAGGCCTCCTTAAAAAGCTTGGGGATGCCACTATCGGCAAACATGTAGGGATTCTTTTCCGAACGGCTGCGATCCAGGTTACAGTCGGGCAACATGTAATGGAGAAGGCCGCCCACTTTGACAACCGGGTCCCAGATCAAAAGACCGATGCATGAACCCAAGGAATAGGTGACCAAAATGTCAGCAGGATTATTACTGACCTTCATATCAGAGATGCCGACGACGATCTTCATCCGTTTCCGTTGTGACTAATTACAAGGGTCAAAGCGACCACAAGTCGCTCACTCCCTGATTTACTCCTTGAAATCACTGCTGTCTCACAGTTTGGTGGGGTGAGCACGGCATTCTTTGAAGTTCCAAGGAAGGTCTTCACTTTGAGGTTCTGCTTGATCCATTTGAAAAACAGCTCGATCTGCCAGCGTTCTTTGTAGAGTTCGGCAACTGTTTTGGCTGGGAGGTGAAAAGCATTGGTTACAAAACGGTACTCCTTGCCGGTCTCCGGATCGATATAGGCCACAAGCCGCAGCTTGTGGGGGATGTCACCAAGGCGGATTTTCCGATCCACGATGATTCCGGAGGACTTCCGGCCGGGGTGCTTTTCGAAATACTCGACAAGGGCATTGCTTTTCAGCCGGCAGACAAAGAAGGTGCCGGCCTCGATCAGCGATCGGTACCAGTCGTAATCGGTAAAACCGCGGTCAAAGACGACGAAGGAGCCTTTGGGCAGCTTCAAGGTCCTAGCCCATTGGATCTCGTGGCCTTTGCCATCGGTGACCGAGAGGAAGGACGGCAGGTACCCGTCGGCATCAAGCCCGACATGCATTTTGATGGCTCCCTTCCTCTTCCTGAACTTGGCCCATGGGAACAGGGAAAGACAGAGATCGATAGTGGTGGTATCGAGTAAGTAGAGCTTTCCGTGAAGCTTGAAACGGTGCTTTGGGGCTAATCGTTGGCATTTCGCGAGAAGTTTGAAGAAAATCGCCTCATAAAGAGATGCCGGCTGTTTTTCATTCACTCTGGCCAAGGTGGCGCGAGAGCATGATCGGATCGCCAAGTGATAAAGTTTGTTTCTCTGAGCAGCCCTTGTGATGAATTTTCGCCAAAGATTCGAATTCATGTCTCGGAAGAAATGCAACAATTTGTCTGAGGATTGTGCTATGATACGCCACGGCTCGGATCTCCTTGTTTTTAATGGTTTTTGGTCGAACGCATTATAACACAAGGGGCTCTCCGAGCCTGTTTTTATTGAATATTTTTTACATTTTTATGAGACAGCAGTGCCTTGAAATAGGCAGTCGAGGCCACTTGTTTGAACTCGTGCCTGAAACTGGCCAAGCTCTCGGAATGGCCAATGAACAAATACCCTCCCGACGCGAGACACTGATGAAATTTGCGCACCAGTTCTTCCTGTGTGGAGCGGTTGAAATAAATCATGACATTGCGACAGAAGATCACGTGCATCTCCTCCCGCCACGGGAAGTTGTGCATAAGGTTGAAACGATGGAAGGAAATCCGGTGCTTGAGTTGTTCTTTGACCTTTACGAAGCCAGCGCTCTGTCCCGTCCCTTTTTGGAAATAACGCCGCAACAATTCGGCCGGCAACTTCTCTAGTCGGTCCTGCGAGTAGATACCTCGCTCAGCTTGGACCAGCACCCGAGTGGAGATATCGGTGGCCATGATTCGATATCGCAATGCGGGTTTCAGGCGTCGATATTCCTCCATGACCATGGCAAGGGTGTAAGGCTCCTCTCCTGAAGAGCAAGCGGCCGACCAAAGGACAATCTCCCTGCGCCCCTCGTGCTCGGCAACGAACTGGGGGAGAATCGTCGAACGAAGATAATCGAAATGTGGTTTCTCCCTGAAAAAACTGGTGAAATTGGTGGAGACGCAATCGATCAGGTGGATGAGCTCATTCCCGGACTTGTCATTGACCACGAGATCGTAGTACTTGCGAAAGGAATCGATGCCGCAAGCCCGTAGCCGTTTGCAGAGTCTCGTATTCAGCAGTTCCTTTTTTTCCGGTTTAAGGTGGATGCCCGCCTGCTGGAAAATGAGCTCTCTGAATTTCTGGAATTGGGCATCCGTGAGCTTTGCATACTGAAAGACCATGGACTCAGCTGCTCCTGCGCGCCTTCACTTGTTGTTCTTCCCGTAGCAGGCCTTTCCGGATCGGAAAAAGAGCAACTCTTCCGGTTAGGTTTCTGATCACAGGGGAAATCCCCAAAGATCACTCATTCCCTGATTTTTTTAACATTCAGATGCCCGGATACGAAAAAGAGGCTTGCCCATGAACAACCGAAACAACTTGCTGGCCAACCGACAACATCCAAAGTGCGTTCCGAGTCCCCAAGCGAGGCAGGAACACAAAAAAACGGTCTGTTGGCAGCAGTGCCGCAACGTGTGAGCCTTAGGAAGGCTTCCCCAGGTTACAGTTCGCTCAACTTCTCAAGCGCTACCTTGCCGATTACCCGCTCAATGTCGAGCAGAATCTTAACCTCACCCTTCACCTTGGCCATGCCCATGATGTTGCCGGTATCAGTGCTGCCGCCGAAGGCGGGCGGCGGCTCGATTTCATTCTCTCCGATGTTGAGAACCTCGGAGACTGAATCCACCAGCATTCCGACCTGTATCGCTCCTGAGGAACCCTGCACCTCGACAACGATGATGCATGTTCGCTCATCAAATTCTTTTTCAGGCATATCGAACTTGACGCGCAGATCGACCACCGGAATAACCCGTCCCCGGAGATTGATCACTCCTTTGATGTAAAGAGGGGTATGCGGAACGGCGGTGATCTCCATCAGACCGATGATTTCTCTCACTTTGAGAATGCCGATGCCGTATTCCTCTTTGCCCAGTGCAAAGGTGAGGTATTTGCCTTCCAGCTTCCTGCCTTCATCTTCTAACTGTGCCGCTTCGTTTGCCGTCATCGATGCAACCTCCTGTTCCCACACGCGTTCGGTTTCGACAAGCTAAAACATCTCTTCCGCAGGCTCGGTCTCGGCTTCCTCGGCGCCCGTCGTCCGTCTTTTCCCTGTTGCTATCAGGCCGGCAAGATCAAGGATGAGGCCGACCCGGCCATCCCCGAGGATGGTGCCGCCGGCCACGCCTTTGGTGTCTTGTAGGAAAGCACCCAGGCTCTTGATCACCACTTCCTGTTTGCCGAGCAATTCGTCCACCATCAATGCCCGCTGCCGCCCTTCATTTTCCACCACCACCATGATGGCCTGCAATGGATCGGTCTGGACCGGCTCCACTCCGAACATCTCGTAAAGCCGGATAATGGGAATCAGTTTGTTCCGTATGGTCAGGGTCTCTCCTTTGCCGTGAACGGTGCTGTACTGGCTCTCCGCCGGCCGCAATGATTCCTGGATGGCGGTGGTGGGAATGATATAGCGTTCACTACCTACCCTTACGACGATGCCGTCGATAATCGCCAGAGTCAGGGGCAGCCGGAGAAGGAAGAGAGAGCCCTTGTCCGGCTGGCTCTGCACCTCCACTTTGCCCCGCAGCTTTTCTACCGTCTTTTTCACTACATCCATGCCGACACCGCGACCCGAAACGTCGGTGATCTTGTCGGCGGTGGAGAAGCCGGGGAGGAAAATGAGATTGTTTATCTCGTAATCGGTGAGATCCTCATCGGCCTTGATCAAGCCACGTTCCGATGCCTTCTTGCGGATCTTCGCAGTATTGAGGCCCTGCCCGTCATCTTCTATCTCGATGACGATATTCCCTCCTTTTTGATAGGCGCGCAGATAGACGGTGCCGATGGGCGGCTTGCCCTCACTCTCACGCTCGGCAAGGGGCTGAACCCCGTGGTCCACTGAATTGCGGATCATGTGCACCAGAGGATCATGGATGGAATCAACCATGTTGCGATCGATCTCGGTTTCCTCTCCGCTCATGATCAATTCTACTTGCTTGCCCGATTTGCGGGAGAGGTCTCGCACCAGCCGGATCATTTTCTGGAAGGTCTGACGGATGGGAACCATCCGCATGGACATGGCAGTGCGCTGCACCTCAGTGGTAATGCGGGAAAGTTGGGAAAAATCCCGATTCAGCTTTGAATCGGCGATGGCGGCAACCTGGGGGTTCTGACGCACCAGTGACTGCATGATCACCAGTTCGCCCACTGCATTCACAAGGCTGTCCAACTTCTCCACATCGACTTTGATGGCATCGCCCAATTGTCCCTTATGAACCGGCCCCTTCGGCTCCGGTTGGTCGTTTATGGATGAAGTCGCTGGCGACGCCGAACGGGAAGGTTCTGTTCCCGCTTCCGAGGGCGGAACCGGGGGTGCCCCCCCACGCTCGTCTCCTGGATCTTCGGCCAGCGTCGTCGATTCCGGTGGAATGCGGCCGGCTTCCTTTTGCACAGACCGGACCCGCTCCAAGTAGGAGTTGATGTCATATTCGATGAACTTCTCGGGGCCCTGTTCGAGCACATCTTTGATATTCTGGACCATGGTGCGCATAAAATCCCCGACGCTCAACACGATGTCGATGACATCCGAGTCCATGGTCAGATCGCCATTGCGCACGGCATCGAGCAGATTTTCGGTGGTATGGGCCAGCTCGTTGATGGTCTTCAGGTTAAGAAAACCCGAGACGCCTTTGATGGTATGAAAGGTCCGGAAGATATTGTTGATGATGTCCCGGTCCCCGGGATTGTTCTCCAATTCGATGATGTTGACTTCGATCGATTCGAGATGCTCAAAGGATTCGGCGATAAAGCCGCTGATCAAATCTTGGTCCTGAAGGAAATCAGGCCCGGTGGAGTTATCGACGGAGGTCGATGCTGCCGCAGGCGGGGCATCTTGGCCGCCCGTCTCCTGCGGACCAGCTACAGACAACTCTTCCGGTGTGACGGGAAACCCGATGGCAGTCAGGTGTTCGCAGAAGAACTGAAGGAGTTTGTCGTCCGCCTCCTGCGTACGGGCTATCTCCTGCAATTGGACAATACATTGGGCGAGACGATCATAGTTTTCAGCCGTGTCGGCAACCTCCCCCATAACAATCCGCTCAAGCACCTGCCGGAAGGTTTTGACCATAGCGGTCAAATAGGGAACTTCTTCCGCGACCTCGATCAACCGCTCCGCCAGTTCAAGCAACTCACCAACCACGGACAGGTCACCAGGCTCGATCATCAGGATCTTCAAAGCTATTTCATCCAGGTAATCGTCCATCGACCGTGCCTCGCTGGCCATCTTCAAAAACTCCTTACGCGGGAAGCAGTTGGAAACTCAGATTGGTAATCATTCCCCAGTTACGGCATTTACATTGATGTGCCCATACCGGGTCCAGAAATCAAGCTTCTTCTTGTATATCTAGGCACCTGTCAAACGCCTGCAAATCATTGGGAGAAGGATCTCGAATATGATCAGCCCTTCACTCCTGCCGCTGAAAGTCGGCCTAATATTCGGTATTTGCAGAAAAATATCCGATCGATCCTATTTGAGCAAGATGCAAAGGGTCATTTACCAGGCGGCCGTCCCCAAACCGGCGGCCGACGCTGGGCGAGGAATGGGGGCGAGGGCCGCATCCGGCTTCAATTGCCGGATATTCTGGTCGATCACCTCCAAGTTGCGCATCACCTTGCTGATAATATCGGCCTCCTGATATTTTTCGATAATGGTTTTGAGAAGCCGCCGCGATTCCAAGAGATAATCGAGCTTGCGATCAGGATCGCTGGTTCCCCGGGCCTTAACGAACAGGCCAGCTGCCTGCCTGCGCATCTCAGAAGCCGCCCGGTTAGCAGTTTCTTTCAGCTTGTCCCGAGCCTGCCTCTCATATTCTGTACCGAGCAGGCTGGTAAAGACTTTGCTCGCCTCATCATATTGCTCGAGATCAAGGAGGTGCGTTCCCTCATCCCAGCGGCTGGCCAAGTCCTGCTCCTGGCGCATCTTTTCCTTTTCCTTCTCCTTGGCCATGGCCAAGTGCGTCTCATCAATAAGCTGCCGGACTTGCTCGGCGGCGGACGGGGGCAACTCCCTCTGCTCCAGGTCATTAAGGATGGTGAGTGCCTCAGTGAATTGCTGTTTCGCAACCAGTGACTCTGCGGCAGCCAGACGCCGGTTGGCCCAGCCCTGGCTTTGCTCCTGAACGTGCTGCAAAAGCTGTCGACCGCGCTCGGCAATCATACTGCCGGGAAATCGATCTGCGATCTGCATCACTTTTTTCTCTAACCCCTTTGGAACCTCGCGGCCATCGAAGGTGACGTAAATACGCAATAGTTGGACGTAAGCAGCCATCTCTTCTGACTGGTTGTCGAGATTTTCGAGAAGGGAGAGCTGGTCGGCCACCCATTCCTCATCGTCTTTCCAGGCGCGGAATTGATGGGCAAGGCTCTGGTAAAGCGATTTGGCCTCGTCGAAATGATTGGTGGCCCATAGGAGATCGGCTAGCTGCCGCTTGGCGACGATTTGCTCCGCTGGCCCGAGCTGCGGCAGAATCTTTTGCAGGACCAGGGCTGCTTTGTCGACTTGGCCGGTATGCAGCAGCGCCAAACCGTAAGCGCGTCTGGTTGGCAGAGAAGGCTGCCAATCCGGAAAGCGGCGTTCCAGATTGCGATAGGCTACGAGGGCTTCTTCATACCGCTTTTCTTGCACATATTGGGGGATCACCACCTCCAGCTTGGCGACGGAGGCGATCGGCTCTCGTGTTTTGTTCTCCAGTTGCTCGGTGACCTGCTGGTAGACAGCATCGCACCCGCTTTCCAAGTAGACGATGTCAGCATGGGCCACCTCCATGGGGTCGAGCGGCGGCTGCTCGGGCAATGCGGACCCCGTACGGGAAGGAGCCGCCTGCTCGCGCAAACGGCTATAACTGTCATAGAGGCTGCTCGCCATGCGCAGACACTGCCGCCACGGAGCCTCGACTTCACGCTCTCCGGCTGCTTGTGCAATGGTTGCTCCTTGACCGATGGTGGCTTCCTGCCTGTCCGTTTCCTGCTCCTCGGCCGTCACCGCCCTCCCTGTCGTTTCTTGCTCGCCGGCCGTCCGTCCGCCGGTCACCTCGGTTGCCTCCAATTTAGTGCCAGCCTCTGGTGCCAGCTGCTCGGCGGCTGCCTGCCATTCCTCCACTTTTTTCTTATAAACGGAAAACCGCTTGTCGATGTCGTAGATGGCAGGCATGGTCCCCTCCTGGGGTCGCTCGGGCTGAACCATGGGAACCTGTTTAGCGTCGGACGGCGGAGCAGCGCTTGTCGCCGGGTTTTGCCTTGCTTCCGGCAGCACCACCGCCCGAGGGGTACATGCCGCCAGCAGTCCACTCAAAGCCAGAAGGGAAATAAAACGCGCTTTGTTCATGATCCGCTCTCCATGTCGAGCCAATATGGCTGGAAGAACCTCGCCGGCTGCCAGCGGCCATCCGCCAGATTCTTCCCGAAGCTGACAATCGTGGCCGGATCGTTCCCGGCCGCGCCGTCGTGGGGCAGCCCCCCCGCATTGCCGTTCACCTGCACCTCCACCTCCCCTAACTCGGGATATCGCAAGGGCAGCTGCGTTTGACCGTTGAAGTAGAAATCGACCAAGTCAAGGTCTTTGGTATAGTTTTCGTTGTGGACCACGGCGTTAGCCACCCGGGTCCACAACGGAAGGGCGCCGGTTGCCCCGGTAATGTGAGTACTGTTCCGCACCATGGGCTTATTGTCGTCGAAGCCCACGTATGAGGTGATCACATAGCCGTCAGTGAGCGTCACTCCGTTGCCCTGCGCCATCCGACCAGGGACATATCCGGCAAAGGAGGCATTGGTGAACCGATTGGCAGTGCCGGTCTTGCCAAGCACCGGAACCGTGAGATCGATTTCCTGCAGCTCTTGCTGAACCTTAGGATCGGAACTGTGCAGCCGCACCTGTCCATTGGCATAACGACCGGTGCCGTGCATCACCACTTGACGAAGGATGTCGCTCACCTCGAGGGATACCTTGGGATTGACGACCCGCCGCTCATGGCGAGGTGGCACGAAAATGACCTCACCGTCGCTGTCTTCGATCCGATCGATGATGGCAAAATCATCTCCCTTTTCTCCCTTTTCTCCCTTTTCTCCCTTTTCTCCCTTTTCTCCCTCCTCTTCCTGCTCGCCCAGGTAATTCTCGCCGGTCACCAGCCCTTCGTAAACCCGTGCGAGCTCCAGCAAACTGATGACATTGGATCCTAGAGGGAAGGAGAGCACGGGCTGGAGCCGGCTCTTGATCCCCAGTGCGCGACTGAGGCCGATCATGTAGTTGAGGCCGGTGAGCACCCGGAATTCACGAAGCTGATACAAGACCTCCTCGCTGTATGCAGGTAGAGCTGCGAGCTGCCGGTGCTCCTTTTCGATGGCCGCATTCAGCAGATCAAGAGTGGCAACGCTCAACATGTTTTCGATCTTCACCTTGTTCCAGAAGTCCTCCCGTTCGCCTTCTTCTAGGCTCCCAAGATATAGACGCAGCTCCTCGGGATTGACCCGGATCCAGTCGTCGCCAGGCGGTTCGCCATAGGTAAAGCTTTGTGCCTGCGGATGGTAAAAAAGATCGATCTGCTCCGGATCGTCTCCATCGGCGATTGCCTTGCGCAGGGAGGCCACCTGCTGGCGCAGCTCCCAGTACCGTTCGAAATTTCGGTCCATGATACTCTGACGCAACGCATCTTCCTTGATTTCTTCCGGAGTTTGCCCTTCCTCGGGAGCCGTCGCCGTTTCATCAGCGCTTTCTTCAAGCCCGGCACCATAATGGAAGGTTTGAAGCGCCTTGTCTTCCTCGATTCGCCCGTCGAAGATAAGATCCGGCTCAATGCGGGCCACCGCTTTGGCAAAGGCGGTACGATACAGCACCTGGTCGTCTACCACTACGCCGTAGCCATCCCGGATCCGGCGTCGGTACTGGTTGTAAGACTCATCCGGCTGACGAGCCAGCCCCAAGTGAGCCACCACATCCTTGAACTGGCCCGGAGACAATTTGTCGCAAAGATGATAAAGAAGCCAGACCGAGGCCACGTTTTCGGAATGAGTCCCGGCCCAGCTCATGGACACTTCCCGATAGGGACTTACATGGTCGGGGCGCGGGAAATAGGCTTCTCCCTGATAGATGAACATATTCCGTTCGTTCCTGAGAATATCGGTGCTGTTCCAACCGAGCTGCATGGCCGCCGTGTAGACCAGCGGCTTGAAGGTGGAGCCCATGGGCCTTTTGGCGGTCACCGCCCGATTGTAAAATCGGTTTTCCTCCCC
>JARRJE010000053.1:10219-13962 GCA_037379765.1 Deltaproteobacteria bacterium | reverse complement strand
AGCCAGCACCCCACCTTGCACTTCGGGATATTTTTCAAGATCGAGCAGGAATTCGCCGCTCGCCTCATCGAAGTCCCGCACTTGGACATACACGAGATCGCCCGGTTTGAGCTGGCCGAGAATCAGGGGCAGATCCTTGGCCTGGGCCTCGGTCCACCGCGCTTTTTTGTATTTGACCAGGGAATCGAGCAGCCCCATCAACCCCGCCTTGTCGATGCGCCCGTCGGATTCCTCACCGTCCTCGTTCTGCAGATCGAAAGAGACCCTCGCCACCGGCTCCGGCAGCCCCTCCACAGCCACGATCCTGCCGAAGAGAAACTCTCCGGGCGCGGGCGAGCCGCTGCTCCGCTCGGACAAGGCCGCATACTCCCTCTGGACTGTTTTCCGATCATAACCCCGCAACCGCACATCGAGTCGGGAGAGCTCTTCGCGCATGGCATGCTCTGCCACTTTCTGCAGCCCCTTTTCCCCGGTCGTGACCACCCGGAGTCCGGAAGTAGCGATGTTGTCGATGCCATGGGCACTGAAGGCCTCCTTCGCCTCGGGCTCATTGAGGGCATCCTGCACCATATCCATGATGGTGTTCAAAGAGTACTGCATGTGCCCTTGTTTGATGGGAATCTCCCCGCTAAGGCACCGCTGGAAGGCCTGCGGATCGATCATTCCCAGACGGTACATCTGGCGGAGCACGTAATTGGTGCGCTGCCGAGCCCTTTTTTTGGCCCGTTGCACCCCTTCTTCCGTTTTCTTGATAAAGGGGTTGAAAGATCCAGGGCTTTTGACGCTGCCTGCGATGAAGGCGCACTCCAGAGTATTGAGCTCGCTCACCTTCTTGTCGAAGTAGTAACGGGCCGCGACCCCCAAACCCCGGCCGTTGCCGCTTACATAGAACTGGTTGGCGTAAAATTCGAGGATCTTCTCTTTGGGATAATGATACTCGAGCCGCCAGGCGTAGAGCAGCTCCTTGAGCTTGGAGGCAATGGAGCGACTCCGGCGCTTGAAAAGATTCTTGGCCGCCTGTTGAGTGATGGTGCTGCCGCCTTGCACCACACGTCCGGCCCGGATGTTAGCGATGAGGGCGCGAAGAATGCCCAGGTAGTCGATGCCGTGATGCTCGAAGAAATTATTGTCCTCGGCGGCGACAATGGCCTTGATGAAATCTTTAGGGATCTCTGCGTAGGGAACGTACTGGCGATGAGCCTTCTCAAAAAAGACTCCCACCCGCTGAATGCCGTCGCTATAAAAAACCGGGCTTTCCCTTCCCAGAATTTCCTTTATGTTCGCCTCCCGGATCTTCTCACCGGGATGAAGAACGACCAGCCAGTAAAAGGAGCCTCCCCCCGCGACCGCGGCGACAGCCAAGATCACGCACAGAGTGAGAAGAATTTTTTTCCCTATGCTCCTCGATTGAAAAAACTGCATGGTTTTACTTAGAGGCCAACCGGTACCCGTCTCCTCTTCATGTGGTCGGGAGGTCGAAAAAGGCTTTTTTATTTGCATAATCAGGCGCTGTCCGGTAAAGAGGGGACGGTAAGCAGCCGGTCTGCCCGCCCCGATTGACTCGTTTTCAATGTACCGGGAAAAGCGATTTCGTCACGGTGCGGCAAGCCGCCCGACTCAGCGGAGAAAGATATAATATAGAAGGCAACATGTCCATATCCAAAACTCTTCTCTTCCTTATTTCGGCCCTTCTCCCGAGCCTGCTCATCTTTCCCTCCTGCGCTTCTCGCTCTGCTACCACCTGTCCGCAACCGGATCAGGCCGAGCAGGTAATACCTGCCGAACAGACGATAGCGACCGAACTCCAAGAGGCCAAGCCGACTAGTCTAGAGCAGCCTCCGGCGGCAGAGGCTGATTCTTCGACGGATGGGTTGACGGCATCCGAGCCGGAAGAATCGGAAGCTCAGGAAGTTGAAGGGCTGAAAGATTCGGGCAATTGGGAGGAAGGCACAGAGGAACCTTCCGACCAGGCTGGTATCGGGTATGACTTTCCGGTGGTGGTCAATAAGCAGGTGGAATTCTACCTCGATTTCTTCCAGAACAAGCAGCATCGGACCTTTGCCCACTGGCTGGCCCGTTCCGGCCGTTATCTGCCCCTTATTCAAAAGGAACTCGAAAAGGCGGACCTCCCCCTCGACCTTGCCTATCTGCCGATGATTGAAAGCGGTTACAGCCTCACTGCCTACTCCCGGGCTAAGGCGGTTGGCCTCTGGCAGTTCATAAAAGGCACTGCTCGGAACTATGGGCTGCGAATCGATTCGTATGTGGACGAGCGTCGAGACCCCGTCAAATCCACGCGAGCGGCGGTCCGCTATCTCGCCCAACTGCATGAAGAATTCGGCAGCTGGCAACTGGCGGTGGCCGGTTATAACGCCGGAGAGGGTAAGATTCGGTGGGCAATGCGCCAAGCGGGCACCGACAATTTCTGGCATCTGAGCCGTTATCTCAATCTGGAGACCAAACGCTATGTGCCGAAACTGATTGCCGCCATCATTATCGCCAAGGAACCGGCGAAATACGGCTTTCTCGAGATCGATTACGACAATCCTCTTGATTTCGAGATCGCTGAGGTTCCCCGATGGACACCGCTTCAGGCGGTGGCAGCTGCCTGCGACACAGATGTGAAACAACTGCACGAACTGAACCGGGAGCTGCGTCAGAAGGTGACCCCGCCGCGGCAGGCCCGTTACCCTTTGAAGGTTCCCCCAAACAAGGCGGAATCGGTGGCTCGCAATCTCCCCCGAGTTGAGCCGGTGGTCACCACCCGCTATAAGACCCATGTGGTAAAAAACAGCCGGGAGACCCTAACGCAAATCTGTCGCACCTACCATCTGAACAAGATCAAATTGCTCAAGGCCAACAACCTCCGTTCCGCCCGACTCGAACCTGGGCAGCGGCTGCGTATCCCCTGTCGGGAAACCGCCTATAAGCTGCTTGCCCCTGGCATGCTGGCCAGCTATCAATCAGCAGCCACCACCAGGGAGGACATGATTCTGCACACCATCCGGCCGGGAGAAACGGTTTCGGATATAGCCAAGAAATATAACGTACCCGTCCGCTTCATAGTGGCCTGGAACCATCTGCGGGACATCAACCGCATCCGGGCCGGTCAGAAGATTGCTCTCTATCTGGCTGTTGAGAAAAAAACCACCCATCAGCAGGGGCCGACAGTCATCGAACCCAAGACTTTCAAACTCGCCGCCGTCGCTGCCCCCCGAAATGAACTCTTCTTGAGCGCTTCGAAAAAGGCCGCTGCCTCTGACAATTTAGCCCCCGCCACCCGCCTTACTTATTACCAGGTGCAGGGCGGGGACACCCTCTGGGACATTGCTCGCAAATTCAACCTCTCCACCGACGAAATCAAGCGATGGAACCAGCTCGACGATGACACCATCCATCCCGGCCTGCGGCTGCTGCTGCGGGTGACGGCGGATGATGATGCGGACGTCTGAGAGCTTGCTGTCTCGAGCCTCTCGCTGTTACAAACAACTCTATGGAGATCGACGGCAAAATCGCCTTGGTGCTGGGCGCCGCCAAAGGGATCGGCAAGGCCATCGGCATGAGTCTGGCCCGGGCCGGGGCGACGGTGGTGCTCACTCATTTCGACTGGCCGGAGGATGCGGCCCGAATGCAGCAGGAATTGGCCGCCCTCGGGGGTGACCATATGGCGATTCGAGTCGATCTTCGCAAGCCGGATCAGATCGCCGACCTGACCCACCGGATCAGGGAGCGATTCGGCCGCC
>JARRJE010000053.1:0-10168 GCA_037379765.1 Deltaproteobacteria bacterium | reverse complement strand
GGGGGGATGCCGGTGGTGCACGGCCCTTACGTCCCGGAACAGTGGGAGCTGGAGCTGGCCACCACTCTCACGGCCAAATGGTGGGTGTTCCATCATGCCCTGCCCCTTCTCAAAGCCGCCAAAGAGGCGGCCGTAATCACCCTTTCCTCCATCGCAGGGCTGGTGGGCCGCACAGGCCCAGCCGGTCTCATTTTCAATGACGGCTATGCCGCAGCCAATCGGGCAGTCTCCTCCTTCACCGAAACCTGGGCCCGGCAAGGGGCGCCGGAAGTGCGGGTCAACGAACTGATGATCGGATTCGTGGAAACACGGCACGCCGAAGGGACTCGCGGGTGGGGGTTGCTCAGTGCTGAACAGCAGGAGGCGATCCGCGCTCACACCCTGCTTGGCCGCACCGGACGGCTGGAGGACGTGATCAAGGCGGTATTTTTCTTGATCAAAGACGCCCCATTTATGACAGGCAGTATTCTGCGTCTTGATGGTGGTTATTATTTAGGAGGAGAGTCGGTGCCCTCAATGCCGTCTGGAGTTCTATAAGCGATCACAAGCACTGCATCTTCATGCAATCGCTCCTATCCGAGCACTGCCATAACCGCCAGTCGTTCTTTACACGGCACCTGTGAGTATTTATAAGACCATACCACCGATCCGCTTCTCGCCTACCGCTCCTCCACCACCCATTCCGGAATCTGGTGCAAAATCAGCTCAACGGCGGCCGATTTGGTTTCGTCGGTTGCCTTGGTGGCGCCGATCTCGGCCATGATCTCATCGGCGTCATACCAGCACAACTCCCGGCCGCTCTTATCATAAACCGTGAGAATCCGGCGGTCCGGTTCATGAAGGTGCTCCTCTTCAATCACATTACCGACAATTTCCAGCGCTCGTTCGTACGGGATAAATTTCACTTCCTCGGACATCGATTACTTCTCCTGAAAAATTATAAAAAAGGGCAAGAGTTTGTTGCCATCGTTTCCCGCTGAATTGAATTGCAGGCAAAAAGCGACTGCACGAAGTATACCCACTCCAGGGGAAGCATTCACCAGGCACCGCAGATTTGCGCAAGCGCGACTGCCCGCTATAGCCCATGCTATGCGGGCTAGGAGTGATCGCGCAAAGATGTGATGTCTGGTGAACGCTTCCTAGACGAGGGGCGTGGGCAGGAACAACCGCTGATACATATTTTGGGCATAACGGTCGGTCATGCTGGCGATGAAATCGCAGGCACGCCGTTCGGCCGAAAAACTGGCAGCAAACGAGCCCATCTCCCGCTCCAGAAAATCCCGGTGCTCCAGACAATAGGCAAAGAGTTCTCGCAAGGTCTTGGTGGCCTTGATGAATTCATTATGGACCCGCGGAGACCGGTAGACGTTGTGAAAAAGGAATTCCCGCAACTGCTGCATGGCCCCGCCCACCGTATCGCTGACCCCGAAGACCAACCGTCCGTCAGCTGGCCTGGTGGCGGCGAGAACCCCCTGAACCATGCTGAGAATCCGCTGTGAATGGCTCCTACCGAGCACCGCTACGCATTCGTCCGGAATATCCTCCTCGCGAATAACGCCGCTGCGAATGGCGTCATCGAGGTCATGGCTCAGATAGGCGATGATATCGGCCCAGCGGATGACGCAGCCTTCAGCGGTAACCGGCATATCCCGATTGTTGGTGGGGATTACCTCTCCGTAGCCCTTGGAGTGCTTGGCGATGCCGTCTCGGACTTCGTAAGTGAGATTGAGCCCCAGCCCGTCGTTTTCAAGGACATCCACCACTCGCAAACTCTGCCGGTAATGGGTGAAACCGCCGGGCATCAGCTCGTTGAGCACGGACTCCCCAGCATGACCGAAGGGGGTGTGGCCGAGGTCATGTCCATGGGCGATGGCTCCCACCAGATCTTCGTTCAGCCGCAGGGCCCGGGCCATGGTCCTGGAGATCTCCACCATTTCCAAGGTGTGAGTGAGCCGAGTCCGATAGTGGTCCCCCGATGGCGAGAGAAAAACCTGGGTCTTGTGCTTCAGCCGGCGGTAGGCCTTGCAATAGACAATCCGGTTGCGGTCCCGTTGAAATGCACTGCGGATAGTGCACTCCTCCTCTGGCCGGATACGCCCCTTGCTCTCAGCGCTCAAGCAGGCATAAGGGGAGAGGTATTCCCTCTCGCGCTCTTCTATTTCTTCCCGGATCGTCATTGATTCGTGTCATCGCAGCAGCCGCAGTTTGCCGCCCACGGCCGGTTCTTATCCACTAAACCATTTTCATTTTCTTTGCAAGAAACAAGGACCTGCTGATAAGCGCCTTTTACTTGCCTTTTGGGCCGTTCCCCCCTAAACTTAACATTTTTCCACACGATAAAGGAAAAGCGGCCGGAAAATGAGTGGGAATCACCAAAAATTCATGCATCTGGCCCTAACCGTATCTCGGCAGGCTCTGACAGCCGGCGATTTTCCGGTGGGCTGCTTCCTGGCACGCAATGACGAGGTGGTGGCTCGGGGTCGGAGAATCAACAGCCGAGGATCGACGACCAACGAGCTGGACCACGCGGAGATGCTGGCTCTCCGGGAGCTGGCGCATCGACAACCGCTGCCAGATCCTGATGGCGTCGTCATTGCCTATTGCACCATGGAGCCGTGTCTGATGTGCTTTGCCGCCTTGCTGCTCAACGGCATCCGCGAGATCGTTTTTGCTTACGAAGACGCAATGGGCGGCGGCACCAATCTCGACCTGGGACGGATCACCCCTCTCTATAAGCATATGGAGGTGATAGTCACCCCTTACGTGCTGCGGGAGGAAAGCCTGGCCCTGTTCCGGCAGTTTTTCAACAATCCGACCAATGCTTATTGGCAAGGCAGCCATCTGGCCGAATATACTCTGGCTCAGCCCTGACTCCTCGCCTGCTGTGCCTTTCCTGCCAGAACCGAGAGGATCATGAAAGAACCAATCGCCCGCACTCTGGATTTCAAGCCCCGAGAACGAAACATCTTTTTTCACATCCTCACCGGTTGCAATCTCGCCTGCCGTCACTGTTACATCAATCCTGAGCAGCACGGCAAGGGGATGGTCAGCCGAGAGACCATGCACACCTGGCTCGAACTGTTCCTTGACCGGGATAAGGAAACGAACCTTATTTTTCTGGGAGGCGAACCCACCCTCCATCCCGATCTGGCCGAAGCCATTACCTATGCCTGCCAGCTCGGTTATCACTCGGTCACCGTGGACACCAACGGCTATCTCTTTCACGATCTTCTCGACCGCGTCTCTCCCCGCGACGTTGTGCTCAGCTTCAGCCTGGATGGGCCCACCCCTGAAGTGAACGATCCCATCCGCGGCGAGGGGGTTTTTGCGGTCTGCACTGCCAACCTCAAACGTGCGGTGGCAATGGGCTTTACGGTGAGCGTCATATATACGGTGAGCCGCCTCAACCTCGAACACCTCAAGGAAATGCCCCGCCTGCTGGCCGACTGGGGCGTTCACCGCTTTTTCATCCAGGTGATCGGCATCCGGGGGAAGCCGGCGACCGGCGCGGGTGATGAGCTTCAGCTCTCCCCCGAGGAATGGCTGGCGGAGGTGCCTGCTGTGGCGAAAGACGCTGCCCGCCGTGGGCTTCATGTCATCTACCCCAAGGTCTTCCTCGAGGAGGGTGAACCGTTCGAGTGCGCAGGTCGGGTTGCCGAGAACTATTTCGTTTTCCCGAACGGCCGGGTCTACTGCTGCCCTTTGTGCGAGGACTTCCCCATCCACACTTACCGGATCGAGGAGGGACGCCTCGTCAAGAACAGCGGTCTGATCGAGGAACGGTTCTTCGGCTTGCAGATTCCCGAGGGTTGCGTCATGAACAAGCTGCTCCAGCCAGGCAACCTAAGATACGATGCCGAGGGGAGGCCACGCTACCGAATCTCTTGCTGCCTCCTCAAGCAGGAGATGAAAACAGACGGATGACGAGAAGACCTCCTTCATAAAGGCCGAAAAGGGGAAGAGCAAGAAGGGCGGTGGAAAAAACGTCGCCCACCGTAAGCAGGAAGGCCAAAACCACAATAGCCGCATAAAAATAAAGTCGTTTCTTTCGGAAATAGTCTTTGGTGACCAGGCCGGTGCGATCGGCGGCCACTATCAGGAACGGCACCTCAAAGGCAAGGCCGAAGGCGAGCGTTGAACGGGCCACGAAGGTGAGGTAGGCGTCGAGCTTGGGTAGGGCTGTCAGCCGCTCCCCGGCAAACCCCATGAGAAAGGCGAGGGCGTCGGGCAGGACCACGAAGTAGGCGAAAGCCGCCCCTCCTCCAAACAGTAGGGTCGCCGCTCCCACCACCCGCAAAGCCAGTTTTCGCTCATGGCGATGCAGGCCGGGGGAAACGAATCTCCACAGTTCATAGAGCAGGACCGGGAAGCTGAAAATGAGGCCGACTAGAAGGGAAATCTTCAGGTAGGCAATGAAGGCCTCTGTAAGGTTGGTGTAGACCAGCTTGCCAAGTGCAGGATCGGCCCGAAACAGGGGGGCGACGAAGAAGCGGGCGATCTGGCCAGAAAAGAAATAGGCGACCCCGCTGCAGACCACGATCGCCCCGATACAAGTGAAGAGCCGCCTGCGCAGCTCCAGAAGATAGGATGTCGATTTCCCCTCGTCATCCTCGCCAGGATGCTCCCGGGACTCTTCTTCGGGCAGGATGACCCGCTCCTGCTGCTCTTCGATAGTCGCTTCCGTTTCCAATGGAGGCTCCCGATCCTCCTCATCCATTGTAGTAGGAGCTCCCTTGTTCCAGGAAGGCCGCTCATGGGGCAACTGGTCATGGGGCAGCTCCCACGGCTTGACCTCTTTGCCCACCTCATCCATTTCATCCTGGATGCTGTCCCGCAGGGAATTGGCGGTTTTCTTGAGCTCCATCATCCCCTTGGCCAGGGAGCGGGCCAGCTCAGGCAGCTTTTCGGGCCCGACCACAATGAGGGCCAAGGCCAGGATGACGATCAATTCGGGAAGACCGATACCAAACATCTTATCGCACTCTCAAGGTCAAAAATAGGCAAGAGGAAACCGGCCTCTGTCCCGAAATGCAAAGGAGGCCGCCGGACAACCTCATTTTCTGATTTTACCTTTCCGAAACCTATTTTCAAAGGGGAATCGGAGCGGGAGCCTCAACCAGCCTCGATGCCTCATGGCTTGTGTAGCAGAAGCAGACCTGTCCGATTGACTTTTCCTGGGCCTTTGGCTATTGTGGCACGGTTGTTCTGAGAACGAGTGCGGCGGCCAGAAGCCGCCGATAAATGCGTAAAGATTTCGGTGTTCCGCAAGCAAGGAGAGTAGAATGGCCAACGTGGTGGTGATAGGCACCCAGTGGGGGGATGAAGGCAAGGGCAAAATCGTCGATCTGCTCACCAGGTACGCCGACTGCATCGTACGCTTCCAGGGAGGCAACAATGCCGGCCACACCCTGGTAGTGGAAGGCCGGCAATTCATCTTCCATCTCATCCCCTCGGGTATCCTGTACGAGGAGAAGCAATGCTTCATTGGCAACGGCGTCGTCCTCGATCCTGCGGTGCTGCTCACCGAAATGAAGGAGCTGGCAGAAAATGGCCTGCCGGTGAGCCCCGAACGTTTGATGATCAGCGAAAACACCCACCTGATCATGCCCTATCACAAGAGCCTGGACTGCACTAGCGAGGCGGCCTTGAAAAAAGGCCGCAAGATCGGCACCACCGGCCGGGGGATTGGCCCGTGTTACGGAGACAAGATCTTGCGTAAAGGCATCAAGATCTGCGATCTTCTCGATGAGGAACTCTTCCGCGATAAGCTCCGGGACAATTTGGAAGAAAAGAACGAAATTCTGAAGAAATTCGGTGCGGAGGCGGAGTCATTCGAGGAGATCTTCCGATCCTACCGCAAATTCGCCGAAACCCTGGCTCCTTACGTCGGCAACGTTTCGGTGGCCCTCGACCGGGCACGGCGAAAGGGACGACACATCCTCTTCGAAGGCGCTCAGGGAACTCAGCTCGACATCGACCACGGAACGTATCCCTTTGTCACCTCTTCAAACACTGTGGCCGGCAATGCTTGCATCGGCAGCGGTTTCGGCCCTGCCCACATCGACGCTGTCATCGGCATCCTCAAGGCTTACACCACTAGGGTGGGCGAAGGGCCTTTCCCTACCGAGCTGTTCGACACCACCGGTGACACCATCCAGCAACGAGGCGGCGAGTTCGGAGCCACCACCGGCCGCAAGCGGCGATGTGGCTGGCTCGACGGGGTTGTGGCCCGCGAGGCGGTACGTTTGAACGGCATCACCGGTCTGGCCATCACCAAGCTTGACGTGCTGAGCGGCCAGCCCATCCTTAAAATCGCCAATTCGTATACTGAAAACGGAATCCGCCACGAGACCATGCCCGGCAACATCCGCAGCGTACAGAGGCTGCAGCCTCAGTATGAAGAGCTGCCGGGCTGGACTGAAGAACTCCGTCACATCCGCAGCGTCAACGAGCTTCCCGCCAAGGCCCGCGCTTACGTCCGTCGCATCGAGGAGTTCCCCGAAACCCCTGCCGCGATCCTTTCCGTGGGCCCGGGCCGGGAAGAGACCTTACTCCTCCGCAATCCCTTTGAAGATAGAACAAATTAGGGGGGTATTGAACGGGCGCCCTTAAAGATATCGGCTAAATCGGCTGCCATGCGCGCGAGCATGTTGGTGGCAGACGGTGCGGCAGCGACCTGCCGGAGGGGCGGCGGCGAAAAAGAGGAGCGCAACTGCCCCATGAAGCCCAAATCGGGCAGATCCATCTCCTGGCCCATGGTCTGTTCCACGTACCAGACGGTGTGACCCGAGCTCGTATCAAGCAGGCGTACCGCCACGCTCGCCCGTGCCCCGCCCACCTCGGTTCCGGCCAGCAGTGGTCCAACTCGTCCGGCCAGCACCAGATCGACTCCGGCTTTCCGACCGAGCGCCAGCGCTTCATCCAGATCGCCATATTCCGCAGTAAGCTGCCGGACCACCGGAAAAACGCACTTGCCGAGCAGCATGTCCTTGAAGAGGGCAGCAACCCGCACCCCCTCACCGGCGTCCACCCCCGGCGGTACTTGAAAAGGCAAGACTCCCACGGTGGCCCGTCTATAACTGTCAGTCAGCGGGTGGATATAGACCACCGGCGCCCCTTTTAGGAGCGGCGCCCCGCTGCCGTTGTGACCGGCACAGCCGGCTCCCAGCAGACAGAACATGAACAGCAGCGAGATGTATAGTCCTTTCACTTTAACTGAATTCCCTCGACTGGCTCAGATTGATGCAACCATCGGCAAGTCCAATTGCAAGTGGTCGTCTGGTGTCCCATCATCTTTGGAATTTCTGCCCGCTAGGACTAACGTTCGGAAGCGGAGAAGAGTGGCTCCTGACCGCCGCTGATACCACCCAGCAACAAGCCGTTAATGGCCTTGCTGCGCTGGATCTCCATATCGGCCACGGACAAAACCTCCTGAGAGGCAGCATCCAAGAGGCGGACGCTGACGATGACCGTTTGAGGGGTCAGGGCATAGGTGCCACAAACGATGCAGTCTGCCGCTGCGCTGTCTGCTAGTCGTGCCGCATCCCTGGTCAGGACCAGCTCGCCACCTCGGTTCCGCATCAGCAACTCATCGGCCTTGCGGATCTCAAGCACTCTGAACCCGTGGCGGAACAACCGGTTGGCCAAGGCCTCAGGCAGGGTCCGACCGAAACGCGAGGTGTGATTCAGGTCGTCGAGATCTACGAAGGTGGCCATGATCAATCGCTGGTGACTGGAGGTCCCTTCCCGGAGATTGTTTGTCAGCTGGAAGGCCAAGTCTTCACCGATTCCGAAAAAATCAGGGCTGATGACGGACAGGGTGCCGCCTGTCCGGTTCTTGGCGCAACCGGCCACCAGCAGAAGCATCAACATGAAACCTACGATCCTTCTGCCAAATTTCATCGTTTAAGCTCCGTTGCCATTTTCATGGTAGGCTCTGATCTTCACCGGGGCGCCCTTGCCGCCTGGTACCGACTCATCGGCCAGAAGGCTTCTGATCAGCTGATCGAGGGGGAGCGCCAGGTTGGCGCTCGCCAATACCTTGTTGTCCCGGTTGCGCAACAGCCTGGCATTCACGAACAGCTGCTGAGCCGCCACCGTATAAGTCCCCACCAGGGTGGCCTGTACCGAATGGACGAAGGCAAGCTCGTCCATATCGCGAGAGAGGGCATATTCCCCATGGGCCTGACTGACCAAGATGCTCGGGGTACGGCGCAACTCCACCACATCAATGCCCGATGTCTGCAACTCGCCCATGAGCTGCTCGCTTAGATAGCGCCCCAAGGCCGAAGTCCGGTATAAGTTATTCAGGTTGACAAAGGTGCTCACTGCTACCTTATACTGGTCGGCAATCTCCTCATCGGCATTGGCGAGGAGCTGACCAGCCAACTTGCCGACTCGGATGCGGAGGGCTTGTCCGTCGGCCACGGCCGCCGACTTCTTCTCCGAAGATGTTGCAGCGGGATCGTTCCCTCCAGCCGCTGGAATGAGGATGCGACCTGTTCGGTACACATAATCGGGCGGCACCTGATGGAGGTAATTGTAGGAGAAATTTTTGTGAGGTATCGAGGTGGGCTTTGCCCGGCCGTAGCTTCCGGGCGCAGTAGCCAATAACAGAGTGCATGCCGAAAGAATTGTTTGCACCAATTTCATGATTGTCCTCAATTGAATCGATAATCCAAATAGCGGCTGTGCGGGTCCTGCCAGGCAGGACCCTAGGCCTCGACCAGGGAGTCATAGCCGCCTGCCCCTTGCCATTCTGTCACCAGGGTAAATGACAGGCACCCTCTGCTCGATCTTCGAAAGAAATGAGTGGAAATCGGGGGCGCAGCCGCCGAGCACCCAGAATGAGAGAAAGCCACCCGTGCCGAATGATCCATTTCAACTGTCAATCTTCCGACACATTTTTTCTCCACAGACGAGGCAGGTTTTGCACCCGGGCTGCAGAACTTGCCGCCCTCTCCCTGACCAACTCCGATGATGCTCCGTAAGGGGGGCTATTCTCAGATGTTTTCCGCCCGTTCTCATTTTTTTCCTTTCCATCTGTTAATAACAATTAGCACAAATTGTGCCAAAAGAAGCCGCCTTTTGCGGACCAGAGCCGTTACGCCTTTTCGGATGGAAAATCATAGGACTAACCCTTTAGAAGCCGCCCCCAAAGCCAAAAAAGAATTGCCAAAGATAGGAGGCGTATTATACTTGTAAGATTTAAGTTCCCAATCCGAACCCTAATCTTGGAGAGGTCCAGATTCCTATGGCACGCATCACGGTTGAAGATTGTCTGACACAAATCGGCGACGAAAATCGCTTTTCCTTGATCCACCTAGCCGTGTCCCGGGTCAAACAACATCGAAAGGGGGCCCCCTGGCTGTTCAAGGGCAAGAACAAGGAAGTGGTCATGACCCTTCGAGAGATCGCTTCCGGCAAAGTGACGTTTGATAACATCAAGGTGCTCGCCCCTTGTCCGGAAGAAGCCGTGGAGGCGTCTGAGACCGAACAGGCGGTGACTGAGCCTGCAGCGACGCATGGATAAACATGGAAAAGGATTATTACGAGATTCTCGGTATTTCGCGCACCGCATCTGCCGAGGAAATTAAGAAAGCCTATCGTAAGTCTGCCCTGAAGTATCATCCTGATCGCAATCCCGGCGACAAGGCCGCCGAAGAGCGTTTTAAGGAGGCCACCGAGGCTTATGAAGTTCTTGGGGATCTCGAAAAACGCAAAATCTATGACCATTATGGCGTCGAAGGCTTGAAAAGCAGCGGCTACCGCGGCCCCAGCGGCTTCGAGGACATCTTCTCGAATTTCGGCGATATTTTCGAGGACTTGTTCGGCTTTGGAGGAGGAGGCCGCCGCACCCGACAGGGGCCTACTCAAGGAGCAGACCTTCGCTACGACTTGAACATTTCCTTTGAAGAGGCGGTCCACGGCGCCGACAAGGAAATCGAGATCACCAAGCGTGACACCTGCTGGACTTGCGAAGGCAGTGGTTTGCGGCCCGGTTATCAACCCCAGGTCTGCCCCACTTGCGGGGGACGGGGGCAAGTCATGCGCGCCCAGGGCTTTTTCCGGCTGAGCACGACCTGCCCTCATTGCCAGGGAGAAGGGCGGATCATCACCGAACCCTGCGTGGATTGCGACGGTGCCGGCCTGGTTGCCAAGAAAAAAA
>JARRJE010000052.1:0-8532 GCA_037379765.1 Deltaproteobacteria bacterium | reverse complement strand
CTTTGCCTTTTTCGACGGCTTCAAAACAGCTTTCCGTCTCGACTGTGGCGAATAATCAGCTGGCGGAACATCTCTACGAGACCTCGACCCAGATAGTAGATGGAGCCTGCATCAATGTTCCGCGACGCCGATCGATCGAAGAGGATATTGAGCTGGGAATCGATTCCCTCCTCCGGAGCCCAATAGTTGATTAGAAAAGGCACCATGGGGAGCGGCCGAAGAAGCAGCGAATAATCCGCCGAAGAATCCTCTTTCTGCTCCGCACCGAAAACCTCCAGCATCTCGAAAAAGAGCTCGGAGTGGGCGTCGACCGTCCGGAGCGACGAAAAAATCCTTGCCCAGGCAGCAAATGGCCAACTTGTCACCCACCAGGGTTGCCCCCAGCCGCCCGGGCGCGGTGGCAAAATCAATTTGCGCTACTTGCCGCTGCAATTCCTGCAGGCCCTTGACCTGCTCCTCGGTAAAGGATTTGTGCCGAACGATCCGAGCACTGAGGCCGGCGGCGATATCCTTGTCAAGATAGGGGCAATCGCTCAAAGTCTTCTGCCCTTGCACCACCGCCACGGCGAAGGCCATGCACGACGGCACGCGGCACTCGCCACAGTTTGATTTCTTAAGGAGCTTGTAGAGCTCCAGCGGGTTTTTCAGCTCAGCCATCAAGGATAATTCTCCCTCTTCTCCCTATAATCAATCACGGATGCCGGGCCACAAGAATATCATGCATCTTCAACAACTCTCAAAGGGTTTTATTGATAATCCGGGACCAATCCTCCTTTTTGGTGATGATTCGGTCGGGAATGGCACTACAAAAGGGTGAATCGATAGATCGTTCAGGAGAACGGTTTTATATGATAACCGCCCTGGTCAAGAAGGCCCCTTTCCATGTAAAGCAGTTTGCTTCGCAATTTCAGCCGGACCAGACCGAAGCGAAAAATTGGCGCTATTTCGCCAATTTTCTCCACACTGGCGAGCGAAAGCTCGACTATTTCCGCTAAGCTGACTCCCAGGATCCGACCGTAGGTTTCCACTAGACGCGAGATATCATCTTCCTGGCAGACCATTCTTACCAGACGGTTACAGAAGACCACCAACACCTCGAGCAGAGCTTCGGCATCGTTTCGATCCCGCGGCTTCCGCGGTTTTTCCGTCATGGTGGCGATGATTTTTCCCGGGAAATTCCAAAACTTGGCAATTTCCTGGCCAACCTCATGAAACGCAAGGCCTTCGAGAACCATGCGGGCAGCTTCCCCCTCTGGCTCTCCTTCAGCCGTTCTTTTCTCGATCTCTCGATACAGATCCGGGAGATAAACCAGAATGATGATTCGTCCAAGACTGTGAAGAAGCGAACAAATGTACGCCTCTTCGGCCGACATGATCAACTTTTTTGAGAAACAAATAGCGCGGGCAAGCTCGGCACTGACAAAGGATTTGGCCAGAAGCTTGCTGATGCTTTCCTTCTCCAGACCAGCCTTGAGAAAATCTTCGAAAACACCTACGGCGATGGCCAGATCCCTGACGGGATTGAAACCTAAGGTGGCTACGGCCCGAGAGATGGAGCTGATCGGTGTGGTGCGTCTATAGTATGGCGAATTGACGATCTGGAATATTTTGTTTGTTAGGGAAAAATCCTTGAGAATGATCTCTGAAAGAGCCTCGGCGGTAGCCCGCCTGCTGTCGATCATAGATAATATTTCTTGAACGTGCGCGGACAAGGCCGGAAGATCCGCATGATTGATCCGAGCGAAAATCCTGGCCAGTCGGGCGTGCGACTCCGCCATGTCACCTGCTTGATTTCGAGATAGCACCAATGATTCCCCCACAATATTGCGATAATTAGACTATCTCGGAGCCGAAACGTCAATATGAAAAGAACCCTTCAATCCAGCAGCCTCCAAGGGAATTCACAGGATCTTCATGGTGGCCGCGGTTGGAAATTTTACATTAGGTGAGAATCTACTCCCTGAGCGGGGTGGTCACAGGAATCCCAAAGTAAAGGGGCGCAGGATTTGAGTTGAATGATCGGCAGCCACTGAACCACAGAAGCAACAGAAAAAAGATGTGCATCGGCCGCGACTTATAGAGGGCGAACTCCCAAACTCCCGACACACTACGAGGGCGAGAGGCAACTCACTGCAGACGGATATCGTGCCACGGCCTACTGTTCGACCAATATGCTACAGTAAAAAAGAGATGATTCGAGCGTGCCAGAAAAAAGGGGGCAGCATGAATGAAGAGAGGCTTTATCGACTGATCCTCGCCAATCTTCCGGTAGGCTTCTCACGGGTCGACCGGGACGGACGCATCGCCGAATTCAATAAGGCGGCGGAGATCATTACCGGCTATACCCGGGAAGAGGTTCTCGGCAAACCGCACCTGGCTCTTCTCCACGGCCCTGAAGCGACGGTCTGTCCCCTCTTCGAATCGCTGCGTCAACTGACGGAAAATGTTGCCACCGAGGCAACGATCACGACCAAGTCGGAAAAGATCCTCACCCTTTCTGTCACCTCCTTCCCGCTCTTCGATGAGAAAAACACTTTCCTGGGAGGAGTCGAGATATTCCGGGACATCGACGAATTGAAGCGCCTGGAACGTGAACGGCAGCATATGCTTTCCATGTTCGCCCATGATATGAAAAACCCGGTGGTTGCGGCGCTCGGTTTTCTAAACCGCATCCTTGCCGGGAAAAAGGGGCCTTTGACGGAACCGCAGAAAACGGAGCTGCAACATATTCATTCAAACCTGAAACAATTGGAGAATCTGGCCAGGGACTTTCTGGATTTTTCCCGATACGAGGCCAGCGAATATAAGCCGGAGATGGGCCCCCTCGATCTGGTCGCCACCATCTCCGAGCAGATGGACGAAATCAGCATCAAGGCCGAACAGGAGAACATTACCTTAAAATATGAGGGCCCGCAGACTCTTCCGATCCATGCCGATGCAGCCATGCTAGCCAGGACCCTTGCCAATCTGCTCGACAACGCGGTCCGCTACACGAAACCGGAAGGGACGGTCACCGCACGGTTGAACGAACAGGAGGAAGAGGTCCTGGTCCAGGTGGAGGATAACGGCACCGGCATTCCCCAGGAACGACTGCCTTTCGTCTTCGATGCCTTTTACCGGGTTAGCAAGGACACAAAAGGTTCGGGCCTGGGGTTGGCGGTGGCCAAATCAATTGTAAAGGCCCATGGCGGCAAAATCTGGATCGAGAGCACGCCCAACCGAGGGACCACGGTTTCCTTTACCCTTCCGAAACGGCAGTAATGGGCTGGCTTTCTCTCGTTTGCTTTTTACTACAACTTATGAGAACCTAAGAGAAAAGCTTATTTTGAGGATCCTACCATACTGTTCCAGTCAGCTGTTTTCTGGCCCGCATCCCATGGGGCGTCATACTTTTTAGCCTAAGAGGAGAAGAACGATGCATGACCGTAATACTGTTAGCAAACTATCTCCATACCGGTTTAATATTCTGCTTTCTGCCTTGCTCGCCCTGCTCTTGATGAGCGGCTCGGCCGGATGCTCCGAACAGGATCAATCCACCGGAAACAAGCAGACGAGCAACCAACAAAGCCAGGCGACCGAGACGGTGCAGGAATCGACCAGTACAATTAATCTGGTGACCGCCATCGAGCAGGTTGCCCGAAACACTATCCCGGCAGTGGTTCACATCGAGGTCACCGAACGCAAAGAAGTGCCGCATTCCATGCTGCCCTTTCTTAATGATCCCTTTTTCCGCCGCTTCTTCGGCGCGCCCGGACCTCCTCAAAAATTTGAACGGGAAATCAAGGGGATCGGTACCGGAATGATTATGGATCCCAAGGGCAATATCCTCACCAACTACCATGTCGCGGGCGGCGCGACGAAAATCGTGGTTCAGCTCGCCGATGGTCGGATTTTTCAGGGTAAGCTTGTCGGGGGCGATCCGAAGACCGATCTGGCGGTGGTGCACATCGATGCCGACGGGAATCTGCCGCAGGTCGTTTTCGGAGATTCGGACAAGGTCGAGGTTGGCCAATGGGTTGTGGCCATTGGCGAACCTCGAGGGTTCAACCAGACGGTCACCCAGGGAATCATCAGCGCAAAACACCGCACCGGCATCACCAACCCGTCCGATTACCAGGACTTCCTGCAAACCGATGCCGCTATCAACCCGGGCAATAGCGGCGGCCCCTTATTGACTCTGGAGGGAAAGGTGATCGGGATCAACTCCGTTATCGCCACCACCTCCGGCGGCTTCCAGGGGATCGGCTTCGCCATCCCGAGCAAAATGGCACTGTATGTCGCTGATCAGATCCTCAAATATGGCAAGGTCAAGCGCGGCTGGTTGGGGGTAAGCGTCCAGAACGTAACCGAAGAGTTGGCCAAGGCCTTCAAGCTGAAACAAATCCGGGGCGCCTTGGTCGCCGGGGTCATGAAGGACAGCCCTGCTGCCGCGGCCGGCCTGCAGAAAGGCGATGTCATCACCGCTTACCAGGGCAATGAGATCATTGATGCCGCCGGCCTTCGCAATGATGTAGCCACCACCCCTATCGGCGAAAAGGTCACTCTCACCCTGATCCGCGACGGCAAAAAGAAGGAGGTCACCGTCAAGATCGGCAGCCTGGAGAAAGCGGAGCAGATGATGACCTCCTCGGTCGAGCAACGGCTGGGGGCGGATTTCGAGAAAATTCCCGCCGAGGTGGCGAAGAGGTTTGATATCGAGCAGGGACAGGGGCTTGAGATCACCCGCATCGGTCAGGGGCCTCTCGCCCAGGCCGGTTTCGAGAAAGGGGATCTTATCCTGGCCATCAACAACCGGCCCATCACCAGCCTTGAGGCGTTCGCCGCCTTGATCCGACAGGTGCCGACCGGCCAGACGGTGGCCTTGCTGGCAGTGGACCACCGCACCGGGCAAAGCGGCTACGTTCAGGTTACCCTGCCATAACGGCTGGCCTCCTTTTTCATCGCCGAACCGATGGCTTCACGGCCATCGGTTCGGCAAAATAAGCAATCCGGGAGAAAAGGCGGTCAACAGGTGGAGTGAATCAGAGCGCCGACCGTTTTTTGCAGCCGCAGCTCATTATAGATCCGGACTGCCTGCTCGGTGTTCTCGACCCGGTAAGGGATTCTTTTTTCTTCGAGCAGGCGCAAGGTCTCGGGCTGCACTTGCAGTCGGCCGTTCATACCTCGAGAAAAGACGATCACTTCGGCGCCCATTTCCAGCAGCTCCTCCACATCGGCCGGCTGGACGCCGGGGACGTGCTCAGTGCCGGTTTCCAGCCAGTTCCACGCCCGCGCGCCGCCGGGGAAGAGCTTCACGTCCTTATAAACTTGTTGTAGCCCCGCCACTTCTACTCTTCCCCAGGAAAGCTTCGTGATCGCGGGTGACTGACGGGTGACGTCCATAAGCCTTAACCTCTCGTTGCTGATTGTCCTTTCCCTTCATCATATGTGATCGCCCTCTTGGTAAACAATAGACTGGTGCTCATAATCTACGACCAAGAAACTTGACGGCTATCCTGCCATATCCGGAGTGAAGAACCTCAGCCGCAGGGCATTGGTGACCACGGACACGGAGCTGAGAGCCATGGCGCCGCCGGCTATCATCGGGTTGAGGGCAGGACCGCCGAAAACGTGGAGCACCCCGGCCGCCACCGGGATGCCGATCACGTTGTAAGCGAAAGCCCAGAACAGGTTCTGCTTGATATTGCGCATGGTGGCCCGGCTGAGGGAGAGCGCGGTGAGCACCCCGTCCAACTCGCCTTTCATGAGCACGATGTCGCCGGACTCGATGGCCACATCGATGCCGGTGCCCATGGCAATGCCCACGTCCGCCTTGGCGAGTGCCGGAGCGTCGTTGATGCCGTCACCAACCATGGCCACTCGCTTCCCCTGGGTTTGCAGTTCGGCCACCTTGTCCGCCTTGTGGTCGGGCAAAACCTGGGCAAAGACATGCTCGATGTCGGCCTGCCGGGCAATGGCCTTGGCGGTGCGCTCATGGTCGCCGGTGAGCATGTAAACTTCGACTCCCATTCGCCGCAAGGCAGCGACAACCGTTGGAGCAGAAGACTTTATCTGATCGGCGATGGCGAGAAGCGCCGCCAGGCTGCCGTCGATCGCCAGGTAGAGGGCGGTCTTGCCCGCATCGGCATAACCTTGCGCCGTGGCTTCCACCTCCGGTGCGTCCAGCCCCGCGATCCCCTGTTCAGCCATCAACTCCCGGTTGCCGAGGAAGAGTTCGCGGCCATTGGCCCTGGCCCGGATCCCTCTGCCGGTGAGGGCCTCGAAGGATTCAGGCGCAGCGATGGCGATTGCCCGTTCTCGAGCAGCTTTGACGATAGCTTCGGCCAAGGGGTGTTCAGAGGCGTTCTCAGCGCTTGCCACCAGGGCCAGGCTTTGCTCCTCGGCCAAAGGGGAAGACTCCAGCAGATGGAAATCGGTGAGCGCCGGCTGGCCGTGGGTCAGGGTGCCTGTCTTATCGAAGATGATCGCCTCCACCTTCTGGGCCGTCTCCAGGGCTTCCCCGGACTTGATCAGCACCCCCAGCTGGGCACCGCGTCCTGTGCCCACCATAATCGAAGTGGGAGTGGCCAATCCCATGGCACAGGGACAGGCGATCACCAGCACCGCGATGAAAATGCGCAGGGCAAAGGGGAATCCCGCCTGGCCGAGAAAAAACCAGGAGAGGCCGGCCAGGATTCCGACCACCATGATGGTAGGCACGAAATAGAGGCTGATCCGGTCGGCCAGGTTGGCGATGGGGGCCTTGGTGCCCTGCGCCTCCCGCACCAGGCGGATGATCTTGGCCAAGGTGGTGTCCTCTCCCACCCGCTCGGCCCGCACCCGCAGCACGCCGTTCTTGTTCAGGGTGGCGCCCACTACTTTATCGCCCTCCCCCTTGGAGACGGGCAGAGATTCCCCGGTGAGCATGGATTCGTCGATGCTGGAATGGCCGCCAGCCACTACCCCGTCCACAGGGACTTTCTCCCCCGGGCGGACCAGCAGCAGGTCGCCCGGCTCTATCTCCTCCACCGGGATTTTCATCTGCTCCTCGCCCCGAACGAGGGTCGCCTCGGCCGGAGCAAGCTCCATGAGTTGGCGGATAGCGTCCGAGGTGTGGAGCCGGGAACGGGCCTCCAGAAACTTGCCCAGGGACACCAGAGCGATGAGCACGCCGGCGGACTCGAAATAGAGATCCATGGCCCGGGCCACGGGTTGAATCCCCAAAGCGATCTCCACCATATTCCAAGTGGAATAGATGAAGGCGGCTCCGGTGCCCACTGCGATCAGGGAATCCATGTTGGGGGCCTTTCGCACCAGAGCGGGGATGCCGACAAGGTAGAAATTGCGGCCGCCCCACAGTACAGGCAGCACGAGAAGGAATTGAACGGCCGCATAGTTGAGAGGATGGCGATGGGGGCTGATCGCGGCGGGCAGAGGGATCCTAAGCATCTCGCTCATCGCGATGAGCACCAGCAGGCCGGCGAAAAGGAAGGACGGAATGAGCTGCCGCTTCATGGTCGAGAGCCGGGCCGCCATCTCCTTCTGCTGAAGGGCCACGGCGGAAACACCCGGGGCGACGGCGGACCTGGCCTCGAACCCCAGGCGGTTGATGATCTCCCTGATCTGCCGCTGATTTATCTCCTTCGGATTGAAGCGGACCAATCCGCTCTCGGTGGCCAGGTTGATTCTGGCGCTCGCCACTCCGGGGCTGTTGCCGAGCACTTTTTCGATCCGGGCCGCGCAGGAGGCGCAGGTCATTCCCTTGATCTCAAGGGTCAGCTCGATTTCCTGCTGGGGTTTTACCAACTCGAAGCCGATGCCGGCCACCTTCTCGGCGATGTCCTCGAGATCAAGTCGGGCGGGGTCCCACTCCACCTCCATGCTCTCGGCGGCCAGGTTGACCGCCGCCTTCCGGATTCCGGGCACTTGGGAAAGCACCCGCTCGATGCGGGCCGAGCAGGCTGCGCAGTGCATGCCTTTGATCCCGACCTGCTCTTTTCGGCTTTCCTTGCTGGGCTGGCTGATTTGGTTCATAGAGGCTGTATCAATGAGGAAGTTGTGGTAGGCTGTTTGTTGATATTGTAATCTAAAGAAAATTCCTTGAGGTTGCATCTATTTAATTTATTGATTAAATACCAAATTTAATTCCAACCAGGAGGAAAAACAATGCCGATTGTCAAAATAAAGGGAATGCGCTGCCAGCATTGCGTGGCCTCGGTGACCAAGGCGCTGAGCGAAGTCGACGGGGTCAAGGACGTTGCGGTGAACCTCGAAGAAGGCGAAGCAGTTTACAGCGAGACCAAGCCCGTGGACAAGGCCAAAATCAAAGAAGCGATCAGCAAAATAGGTTTCGAAGCGGAATAAATACACGCAGCACGGCTATTCGGTCGTGCTGCCCTCTTTAAAGGATTTGGCTCTTCAGCAGAATTTGTGGGTCCCCGTCAGGGCCAAGCATTTCGTTGAGACGACAAAATTCATTCCCTGACGGAACCTAAAAATAGAGCATCCCGTTTACCTCTTTGGCATTTTGGGAATCGACCAAGATACCAAAAC
>JARRJE010000051.1:0-13480 GCA_037379765.1 Deltaproteobacteria bacterium | reverse complement strand
ATTTTTCATAGCCGCCATGTTGTCGATGACTCGTGCCCCCTTTTTCATGCGTTTGAGAAGAGAGCTGCTCAGGGCCTCGATGCCCACCTGCACGGTCTCCAAGCCGCCTCGGCGATAGATCTCCAGTTCCTGCGGCCGCTGCCGGACCCTGATCTCGCCGAAAAAGCGGAGGTCGAGCCCTTTACCGGCCAGGGCCTGGAAGAAATCGAGGGCCTCTTTCGGAGGCAGGGCGTTATCGGTAAAGGCGAAATCGAGCACCCCGAACTGCGAGGAGTGGGCGAGCACCTCCTTCTGCAGCTTAACGCTCATCTTAGCCCGGTAACCGCACCATTGAAGGTTGAGGTTGCAGAAGGCGCATTTGCCCCACCAGCAGCCGCGGGAGAATTCAACCGGCACCACGGGAATGAAGGGCTCACCGGAGAACTCGCCTTGCATCTCACGGAAATAGTCCCGGTAGTCGGGTGCGGGCAGTTCATCAAGGCGATCGACTTGCAGGAAGCCCGGATCTTTTTTTCCATCTTGGCCAACAACCGCCGGGGGCGGCTGCCCCTGGCGACCCGACAGAAACCGGCACAAATCGAGCAGGGGGCGCTCACCCTCCCCGCAGACGGCGTAATCGATGACGGGAAAGGCCCGGCACAATGAAGTCGCCACCGTCGGCGCACAGAAGGAGCCGCCGATGGCGATCGGAACCTGAGGAAACCGCTCTTTGAGCCGAGAAACAGCGGCCAGGGTGGAAAAGAGCTGGTTAAAACAAATCGAAAAGCCGACCAGGGCGTACCGACTCCAGTCGGTGGCCTCGATCCATTTCTGCAAATGGCCTTCCAGGGCGTCCCGCACCTCGTTGCAGTCGAGATCGATCTTCTCTTCGGACCGGGCCAGGGCCTGGCGAATCATTTTTTCAGCGGGCGCTGTTCTTTGGGGGAAAAGCAGCGGGGCATAGAGGGCCTCGCAGACCCAGAGATTGCGGGAAATCCAGTGATACCGTTCTGGCCCCAGGAGACGAGCCACCGCGAGATAGGGATGGAAGAGGTCAACGTGCAGCCAGTCGCGCGCTTCTTGAGCGAGATAGGACTTGAGAGACGCCAGTTGAATGGAGGGCCGGTTGAAAAGCGGCCATGGCATGGCCGCCAGGGCCACGCGCAAAGGCTCGGGGGAATGCTCCATTTTACTGGTGGATGATTTCCGTGCCGGGGGGCGGGGTGAAGGTGAAGAGAGCGGCCGGAATCTTGACATTTGTTTTGATCTTGGAGAAGAAAAGATCGGTGATGCTGCCGAACTGGTCGATGATCTGCAGTCGGTTGATCAGGAAAGTGTCGCGGTCCACCCCCACGAGAAGTTCGGCAACCTGGGGATTGGGCTTTCGGGGGACCAGCTTGATGACATAGGAATCCGGATCGGTGTCGGCATCCTTCGGTGCCGGCAGCACCTCGAAATCGCGCAGGATATCGCCTTTGCCGGTGAAGAAGGAATAAGTGACGTCGGATTGCAGATACTCCTCAGCCGGGGTGATGATCATCTGCTCGGACTGCTTGAAGTACATGGTGACCGTTTCGCCGTTGGAAACGATTACTTGAGGGGCGGGGGTCAGGTAATCCCAGCGCATGTGACCTGGCTTGCTGATGACGACCGTGCCCGAGCCCCGCTTTTCCCGCCGGCTCATGCGCACCGAGGTGACCTGCCGGAAGTGGGCGGACATGCTTGTGGTCTTTTCATAAGTTGCCTGCAGACGGCGGGCCACCTCTTTCGGGGAAAGCTCGGCGCCGAGACTGCTGGAGGCAAAAAGGGGGATAGCCAGGAAGAGGCTTGTCAGAAGCAGAACGATTTTTTTCATGGGAAGGAACATGCAAGGCCGAGGTTCAGAAAGTTGCTTTGCGTAAATCTATCCGGCGGCCGAAAATGCGCTGGGCCGTCGATAAAGCGGCATCGGTCACATCTGACACATAGTAAACATTTTCGCCGTCCCTGGCCAGGGATTGGGCGAATTCGGGAGAGTTTTCAAGGAAAAGGCGCAATTCGGCGGCCACCGCCGCCGAGGAATCGATCACCTTGACCGCTTTGCCGATCCGGGGCTGGATGAGGTGCTTGAGCAAGGGGTAATGGGTGCATCCCAGCACCAAGGTGTCCACCTGCTTGAGCCTGAGATGATGGAGGTAGCGTCGGACGATCATCTTGGTCTCGCGCTTGTTGAGCCAGCCCTCTTCCACCAGCGGCACCAGGAGTGGGCAGGCTTGGGAATGGACCCGGGCCTCGGGCAGCAGCTGCCGGATCTTCTCCTCGTAAACCCCGCTCTTAATGGTCGCCCGGGTGCCGATCACGCCGATCCGGGAGGATGCACTGGCCTTGCTCGCACTGTGGATGGCAGGGGTGATTACTTCGAACATCGGCACGTCGTAAGTGTTCTTGAGGAGATCGGAAGCTACGCTTGCTGCCGAGTTGCAAGCGATGATAATGAGCTTGGCGCCATGGGCGAGCAGAAAATCGGTGTTCTGGCGGGCGTAACGGGTGATGGTCTCGGGGCTCTTGGAACCGTAAGGAGCCCTGGCCAAGTCGCCGAAGTAGACGAGGCGAAAGTCGGGCAGGGCCTGTTCCACCGCTTGGGCGACGGTCATTCCCCCCACTCCCGAGTCGAAGATTCCGATCATGATCGAGGTCTGTTCAGTTGGCGGTGCTGCACGCCGATTGCGGCAAGCAGGGCCTCACAATGCATGATTTCGGTAAGGATTGCAACAAGAGAAAGAGAACCTGCTCTCATGATTTCAAGATGAGAGAAGTTGATGCGAGGCGAGGGTAAAAGAGAAGGCATCCGGTTTTCTCCGAATGCCCTGAGCAACAGCCTGCTGCCAGGCAGTTGAATAACTCCAGCGCTTGTTGATCTCGTTTCAAACCGTTTTCAAAGCGGTTGCCTCCGGTGACCGGAGTTTTACTCGCTGGCGCACCTTGCCTTGCGGGGTGGCGCGAACAACAGCGGTTCTTTGCTTCGCACAGGGTCACCTTTTTAACAGACCGACGATGCTTTCCCTGCGGGCCTGCTTTTCAAGAACCTGCCTTTTTTCTTTTTTTGCGCTTGGCGATCGCTTTTCTCAGATTCTCGGGGAGACCGCGTTCCTTGCCGGCTTTCTTGCGCCGCTCGGAAAGGGAACGAGCGCAAAGCGGTTGGCGTAGGGAAAAGCCGTACTTCTCCCGATATTGTCGACTGGTAAGACCATGAGAACGGAGGTGCTTCGGCGAAAGCAACCGGAATTCCTGACCGCACTCCAGGCAAACGATCTTGTTTCTCTGAATGGATTTTTCAGGGCTGACCAAGGCCTTGGAGCCCTGCGGGGGGCCAATTGATGACTGAATCCCGATTTCTTTAGACTCCAGCGACTGCAAGGCTTTGAAGGTATTCTGCAAAGCAACAGCGATTTCCTCATCGGACATGCTCGTGGTGGAGCATTGGGACTGCACAATCTCGGCAGCCATTTCTACAATTGATTTACCCATGATTGACTCCTTGCTGGACATGTAAAAACTTGAGCTCCAAGCCACCTTGCTTCCGATATCCGAAACTATTTGATTTTGCAATATATTTATTTGTGTTTCCTGTCGCATCGGCAGATGCTTTCCAAGCATGACGGCAGTAGCCGAAGAATTGAAGCACCATCCGTCTAGAAAAAGATTTCCTATTGTACCACCAGACAACAAAAAGAAACGTGCTTGGAAAACACCAGGGAAAAACGGAAAAAATTTTTTACGGAAAACCATTGTGCGTTACCTCGAATCGTTTGGGCGTTGCATCGAAAACGAACAGAAGTGTGAAGGGAAGGGCTGGTGGAGTAAATGATCGGGGATCGTCTGCAGAAAAGGGACGCTATTTGGTTCAAAGGATTGGCACGGTTTAAAGCGGGCTGCTGCTCGCAACGATTATTGAGGTAATTATGTTTTGGACTCGATCTGAGACTTTACATCGAGAGAAAATCCCTTGACGTCCCACAGCTTTTCCTCGACTTCTTCAAGGATCTGATCGAGATCTCGGGGGGTAAGGCCCAGAAGGCGCCAGGCGCGCTGCCCGAGCGGCGGCACCCAGACATTCTCGCCGTGACCGTAGCCTAAACCCCGGATCATGATGTTGCTGAAATGGACGATCGCAACGGCCATCTGGTGATCACGGGACTGGCGCGGGTCGTGATGGCAGACGACAGGCTCGATCAGCTTACCGGGGAAGTTCCAGCTTCTGGCCAGCCAGCCACCGGCCTCGGTATGATCGAGCCCCAGGACCTCCCGTTCTGCATTGATGGTGGAGATGCGCTGTTCCCTGACCAGTCGCCAGATCTGCTCATGCTCCTCGGGAAGCTCCATCTTGATCGCCACCTTGCCGATATCATGGATAAGGCCGGTGTGCTGATCTCTTCCGGATCCTTCAGACCCAGCCGCTGGGCGAGCACATTGCCGATGACGGCGCATCCAAGGGAATGTTCCCACAGTTCGACGTCCTGATCCTCCATGATCTCGAAAATGGAGGCGCTGATGATAAGACTCTTGATGACATTGAAGCCCAGGAGAATGATGGCGGTGTTTAGGGAGCTGATCCGCTGCTGAAAACCATAGAAAGAAGAGTTAACCAATTTGAGAAGTTTGGCGACAAGAATATGGTCTTTGCTGATCTCCTTGCCCATCTGCTCGGCGGTGGTATCGGGATCCTCAGCCATTTGGGTCAGTTTGGCCACAATTAGGGGCAGGGTCGGCAGATTTTTGATCTCGCGCAAGGCGCGGCGGAATGTTACGCGTTTGTTCTCGTCGACCATCATTGCCTCCGGGCAGCCACCGTGCGCTCCATGATTCTTTTCTTGAGAAACATGAGCGGCGGGATGTGTTTGACCCGGCTGAAGCGTTCCTCGATTTCCTCCAGCTCTTCCTGAAGGCTTTTTTGTTCCGATCCCAGTACCGGGTGCCCCTCCACCGCTATATGGCTGATCTCCATCCTTTTCAGCCGCTCGATAAGACCGAAGGTCAGCTCCGTGCCCTTGCCACAGAGAATGCGCCCTTCCGTGGTTTCGATGTCCCGGGCCAACACCATGCCCTCGGCAGCCCGTGCGGTCAAAATTTTCTGCACCAAGTCCTCCTTTAAGCAACAGAATTCCGGGCCAGCCGTCGCCTTCGTCGGCGGCTTCAACCCGCATCTTGCCAAGGTCGTCAGATAGCAGCAAGATTCACATCAGGAAAGGAGATTGACAGATGGCGGGCTCGGCATTATCTTAACCACGGGATCTTTTTGAAAGAGATCGAGTTATTCCGCAATGTTATATCAGAAAATGGCAACAGGTGCTCTTTTGGCAGCTTTTTGTCCCTAACCATATTAACGGCCGGTTCGCCGCCTGCCCCTAAGAGAAAAAGGCAGCCAACCCCTTCTTTTGTTTATGATCTTCAAGATTTTTCGGGAGGAACTGAAAAATGCCCATTTATGAGTACGAATGCCTGCAGTGCCAGAAAGTGATCGAAGCGGTCCAGAAATTTTCCGATGCTCCGATGACCAGTTGTCCCCATTGTTCGGGGGAATTGAAAAAATTGATCTCGAACAGCACCTTTCTTCTGAAGGGTGGCGGCTGGTATGCAGACGGCTACAGCAGCTCGGGCGGTTGCAGCAAAGCGGCTAGCAAGGACAGCTGCTGCAGCAGCGGTGGCGGAGACAGCGCTAAGAAGGATGCGGGCTGCACCCCAAAGAACGGTTCTTCCTGCGGCTGCTGTTAACAAGCGGACGGAGCGTTCAACAGTCAGCTCTCGGTATTCAGCAACGGCAACAAAATCAAAGATTGTCCAAATTACTCAATTGGGAAATAATCAATCCCCTTCGTTTTCTCTTGCCGCTGATGACTGAACGCTAAGTCAGGATCGCCATGGCATCGCCGTAGCTGTAAAAGCGATAGCCCGCCGCGATCGCTTGTTCATAAGCGCGCATGATCCGTTCCCGACCAGCCAAGGCACTCACCAAGAACAGCAGTGAAGAGCGGGGCAGATGGAAGTTGGTGACTAGGTTGTTTACCACTTTGAACCGATAGCCCGGGTAAATGTAAAGATCACACCAGCCCTCCGTGGCCTTCATCCGGCCGCGTTCGTCGGCCGCGAACTCCAGCCCACGTACCGTGGTCGTGCCCACCGCCCAGATTTTGCCGCCGGCTTCTTTTGTTTCATTCACCAAGTGCGCGGTCGAGCTCGAAACGGTGAGGTATTCGGCGTGGATTGGATGGTGCCGGATGTCTTCGGATCGCACCGGGGCGAAGGTACCGTAACCGACATGCAGGGTCAGGCGGCCGAGCCGGACCCCTTTGCCCGCAATGGCAGCGAGCAACTCCTCAGTGAAGTGCAGGCCGGCGGTGGGGGCTGCCACCGCACCGGGAGCGGCGGCGAAAACGGTCTGGTAGCGTTCCCGATCTCTCGGGGACGGGGTTTCCGGCCGGCGGATATAGGGCGGCAGGGGCATCAGCCCGCACTGTTCCAGCAGTTCAAGCAATTCTCCCCGGTAAAGGAGGCGCGCACGCATTTTTCCATCCGGCTGCAGCTCCTCCACCCTGGCCCGCAGATTTTCTCCAAATGAAACGGTACTGCCCGGCTGCGGACGTTTCGAACTTCGAAACAAGCCGTGGGCCAAGGCTTGCCGCCAGTTCCGATCCTTTCCCGGCAACGGCCGCGGCAGGTCGAGAAGCAGCAATTCCAAACGGCCGCCGGTTTCCTTCCGGCCGAGAAGACGGGCGGGAAACACTTTGGTGTCGTTGACCACGAGTGCATCGCCAGGCGAAAGGTGATCCAGCAGATCGCGGAACCGCCGGTGAAGCAGCCTCTCTTCTGGAACATCCAGCACCAGCAGCCGGGATTCGTCTCGGCTGCTGGCCGGTTCCTGGGCGATCGTTTTTTGGGGCAGTTGGTAATCGTAGGCGTCAAGATTGTAAATAGGGTTCATCGGCGGTTACGTTCTAAGGAGCGGTCGGTGGCTCAGCCAAGCAGGGTCGTGGGCTGGGTCAGATAGCAGAAGATAAACTCAAAATGTCAGGGGATGACGCCTGTGACCTCATGGGCGGGGATGCATCCGACTGACCTGCCGCAAACAACTCTTGGGTGGCTCAGGGAAAGGCATGAGGCAGACCCTCGAGGATCGGGATCAACTCGAGCTAGGTGACAAGGATGGCAGAGATTCCCGAAGCTGCTTTCTCTTGCTGCAAAAACCTGATAACAGCAGCGATGCGATCATACAAATCATTGCCGGAATTTGCAAGGACGGCCAGGGAAAAGATGTGTGCAAGATAACCCGCGAACCGGTATAATCTCGGGCATATGATTACGAGAAGGAAGACCAGACAAATCCATGTCGGGGAATTGGCCATCGGCGGCGACGCACCCATCGCCGTGCAGTCGATGACCAATACCGATACCCGTGACGTGGATACGACCGTCACCCAGGTCCACCGCTTGGAGCAGGCGGGCTGCGAGCTGATTCGGGTAGCGGTTCTCGACCCGGATGCCGCCCGGGCCATCGCCCGCATTAGGGAGCGGATCACTATCCCGTTGATCGCCGATATTCATTTCGACCACCGGTTGGCGGTGGCGGCAATGGAGAACGGTGCTCAGTCGATCCGCATCAATCCCGGCAATCTGGGAGGACCCGAGAAGCTTGCCAGGGTGGTGGCTGCGGCCAAGGCGCATGGGGTGCCCATCCGGGTGGGAGTCAACTCCGGTTCGGTGGAAAAGGAGATTCTGAAAAAACATGGCCGACCGACCCCGGCGGCGTTAGTGGAAAGCGCTCTTCGCAACGTGACCCTCTTGGAGGCGCTCGATTTTCACGAAATCAAGATTTCCCTCAAATCATCAGATGCACTCGCCACTGTGGAGGCCTACCGCGAGCTCTCCCGCCGCTGCGACTATCCGCTCCACTTGGGGGTAACCGAAGCGGGCGGCCTGATCGCCGGCACGGTGAAGTCGAGCGTCGCTCTCGGCATCCTGCTTGCCGAAGGTATCGGCGACACTTTCCGCATCTCCCTCACCCGCGACCCGGTAGAGGAAATCCGGGTAGCCTGGGAGTTGCTGCGCAGTTTGCATCTCCGGGCGCGGGGGCCCGAGCTCGTTTCTTGTCCTACTTGCGGACGCTGCCAAATCGATCTCTTTCCCCTGGCCGAGGCGGTGGAGCGCCACGTACAGAACATGACCACGTCCCTCAAAGTTGCAGTCATGGGATGCGTGGTCAACGGCCCGGGTGAGGCCAAGGAAGCTGACATCGGTCTGGCCGGCGGCAAGGGAGTGGGGATCATCTTCAAAAAAGGCAAGCTCTTTCGCAAGGTGGCCGAATCCGAGCTGTTGCCGGTCTTTCTCGAGGAGCTCGACAAGCTTGGCTCCTGACGTCCTTTCGTTTTTTATCACAAGGAACTGCCTCAATCATGCGCTATTCACAACTTCTGTTGCCCACTTTGAAAGAAACGCCCTCCGAGGCGGAGGTGATCAGCCATCAGCTTCTCCTGCGGGCCGGTTTCATCCGCAAGCTGACCAGCGGCGTTTACATCTATCTTCCACTGGGACTGGCCACCCTGCGTAAGATCGAACAGGTGGTGAGGGAGGAAATGAACCGGGCCGGCGCCCAGGAGTTGCTTCTCCCTATGGTCCAGCCCGCTGATCTCTGGGAGGAATCTGGGCGTTGGCACCAATATGGGCCTGAGCTGCTGCGCTTCACCGACCGCCACGACCGGCCGAGCTGCCTCGGGCCCACCCACGAGGAAGTCATCACCGACCTCGTGCGCCGGGAGGTCCATTCCTACCGCAACCTGCCGCTCAACCTCTATCAGATCCAGACCAAGTTCCGGGATGAGATCCGGCCCCGGTTCGGCTTGATGCGCGGCCGCGAGTTCGTCATGAAGGACGGGTACAGCTTCGATGCCAGCGAAGAAGCGGCGGATGAGACCTATCAGAAAATGAATGAGGCCTACCACCGGATCTTCAGCCGTTGCGGCCTTCGGTTTCGGGCGGTAGAGGCGGACACCGGCTCCATCGGCGGTAGTTTTTCGCACGAGTTTATGGTGCTTGCCGCCACCGGCGAGGATACGCTGGTCATTTGCAAGGAGTGCCGGTACGCGGCCAATATGGAGAAAGCCACCTGCCAGCCGCCGGCAGCGCCGCCGGCGGCCGAGTTGCGGCCTCTCGAAAAGGTGGAGACCCCTGGAAAGCGAAAGGTGGCGGCGGTCACTGAATTCCTGGGGATCTCTCCCCGTGAGCTGGTCAAGACCATGGTCTACCTGGCCGACGGCAAACCAGTGGCGGTGCTCGTTCGCGGCGACCATGAGGTGCAGCCGGTGAAGCTTCGAAATCTGCTCGAGGCCGTCGAGGTGGAGCTGGCCGACGATCAGCAGGTATTCGACCTCACCGGCGTGCCCACCGGCTATCTTGGGCCGGTGGGCTTGGAGCTGTCGCTCCTCGTAGACCGGGAGGTAGCGGCCCTCCGGAATGTTGTGGTAGGGGCCAACGAGAAGAACCATCATTTGCTGAATGTCAATCCGGAACGAGATTTTCCGACGGGACAGGTCGCTGATCTGCGAATGGTGACCGCCGAGGATCGATGTCCTCTTTGCGGAGGCGAGCTGGAGCTCACCCGGGGCATCGAAGTGGGGCATATCTTCAAGCTGGGCACCAAGTACAGCGAAGCGTTGAAAGCCACCTTCCTAGACAGCGAGGGGCGGGAGCGCCATTTCATCATGGGTTGCTACGGCATCGGCGTCAGTCGCACCATCGCGGCGGCCATCGAGCAGAACCACGACAAGGACGGGATCATCTTCCCTTTGCCAATCGCACCCTTCCAGGCGGTGATCCTCAATCTTTCGCCGAATGACGAACAGATCACCCATGCGGCCGAATCGCTCTATGACGGACTCCGAAAGCAGGGTTTCGAAGTCCTGTTCGATGACCGCGACGAACGGCCGGGCAGCAAGTTCAAGGATGCTGATCTCATCGGCATTCCTTTCCGGATCACTGTCGGCAAGAAGTTCGTTCAGGAGGGAGGGATCGAGGTTCGACATCGGGTCGACGGCCACACCACCGTGCTGCCTTTTGCCGAGACTGTGGAATGGCTGGCGAAAAATATTCGCTCCGATCTCGCCGGTTACAACCGGTACAACGAAAAATGATGAGCAGAGAATTTACAGAATTGGCACGATCGGTGATGAATCGGAATTTCTTTCATTCCGCATATCATTCTCCATCCTTTCGCGAGGCTCGATGACGTCGTTGCCTCTCGCGACCGGGTCGCATCGGCGGCCGCCTTCGCTTCCCAGATCCATGCCCACTTTTGACGACATCACCGCCCTATCGAGGCAGTACATGCCGGAGGAGGACCTTGCTCCCCTGCGGCGGGCTTATGAGTATGCAACTGCCTTGCATGCCGGCCAGAAACATGCCTCGGGCGAACCATACCTGGCTCATCTGCTTGAGGTTACTCAGATCCTGGCCGCCATGCGCCTGGATCAGAACACTCTCATGGCCGGCCTGCTCCATGGTGCTTTGAAGGCCCCCTCGGGAGCGCCCACCCCCAAGGAGCTCGAGGAGCAATTTGGGACCGACGTGGCCGACCTCGTCAGTGGGGCTACCCGCATCGCCGAGGTTCACTTTAACAGCAAGCTCGCTTACCAAGCAGAAAACGTGCGCAAGATGCTGGTGGCGATGGCTGCCGACATCCGGGTGCTGCTGCTGAAATTGGCCGATCGGCTGCACGACATGCGCCACCTGCAGACCTTTCCCGCCGAGCGCCAGGAGGAAATCGCCCGGGAGACCATGGACCTTTATGCGCCTCTGGCCAGCCGTCTCGGAATCGACTGGCTGAAAAGGGAGCTGGAGGACCTCGCTTTCGCCTATCTCCATCCGCGCGAGTATGCCGAGCTCAATGCCAAGATCGAAAGTTCGAGCCTTGACCGTCAGGCTTACGTGGAAGCGGTGAAGGAGCTGCTATCTACCAAGCTGAGGGAGCACGGCCTCACTAATTTCCGCATCCTGGGACGGCCCAAGCACCTCTATTCGATTTACAAGAAGCTGGTCGCCCAGAAAATCCCCCTTGAGAAAGTATATGACAAAGTGGCTTTCCGGATCATTCTCCATGACGTCAAGGAGTGCTACGAAGCCCTGGGACTGGTTCATTCTCTGTGGCGGCCGGTGGACGGCCGATTCAAGGACTTTATCAGCTCACCCAAAGCGAATATGTATCAATCGCTGCACACCAGTGTGGTGGGGCCGTATGGGGAGTTCATGGAAATCCAGATCCGCACCGAAGAAATGGACCGCATCGCCCAAGAGGGAATCGCCGCTCATTGGGCTTACAAGGAGGGCAAGGCCGCCTCGCGCAAGGACGCCAGGTTGTTTCAGTGGCTCAAACAACTCATTCAATGGCTGCAAGAGCTCAAAGACCCCCGGGAGTTTCTGGATGCGGTGAAATCGGAGCTTCATGACTCCGATGTCTATGTGATCACCCCCAGGGGGGAGGTAAAAGAGATTGCCCAGGGATCGACTCCCCTAGATTTCGCCTACAGCATTCATACCGAAGTGGGAAACCACTGCGCCGGCGCCAAGGTTAACGGCCGGATCGTCCCTCTCCGCTACCATCTCAAGAACGGCGATCTGGTGGAAATCATCACCAATCCCAACCAGGTTCCCAATCGGGGCTGGCTGTCTTTGGTGAAGACCAGCCGTGCTCGCAGCCGAATTCGTCAGTGGCTCAAAAAGGAAGAGCAGGAGCGGAATCTCAAACTGGGCCGGGAGATTGCTGAGCGGGAACTGCGCAAGCGCGACCTCACTCTGAAACGGCTGATCAGGACAGGGCATCTGCAAGAAATCCTGCGCTCGTTCTCCTGCAATTCAGTGGACGATCTGATGCGGAAGATCGGCAGTGGCAGGATTGGTATCGAGGCCATCGTTACAGCGCTTCAACCGCCGGAAGCAGTGGTGGAGAAAGAGGTGCCCGTTGCCGAGCAGGCCGCGGAGCTGGAATCGATCGTCCGCAGGAAGGCCAGGCCCGTCGGTCAGGGCGAGGCGATCATTATCGACGGGGCGGACGGGGTGTTGACAACCATCAGCAGGTGCTGCATGCCGGTGCCCGGAGATGAGATCAAGGGCTATATCACCGCTGGTCGGGGCATCACTGTGCACAAGGCCAGTTGTCCCAATTTTCTGGCCACCGATCCGGCGCGGCACATTAATGTCAGATGGGCGCCGGAAGCCAAAGTGGCCCACCGCGCAAAGGTTCAGATCACGGCCCAGAACCAGAAGGGACTGATCGCAACCCTCAGCAACGTCATTGCCGGCGAGGATGCCGATATCCTCGATATGGAAGCACATACCGCCGGTGGCAATGTGGCCACCATCAGCGTGGTGCTCGAGATCTCGAATCTCGACCACCTCGCCAGGCTCCTGCAGCGTATCCGGCAATTGGACTGGGTCGTGGAGGCGAAAGGGAATTATGCAGATGGGCCGAGTCAGTCATGACAGATGGAAGCGGGGAAGGGACTTGCATCCGCCCTAGGTGCCTAGGTGCTTCTGCCGGAATTAATCGCCAGCATTGCAGCCGAGCCTGCTTGCGGGAGGAGGAATCAACGCGGAAATAGCTTTGCCCCATCCCTGCAGGTACTTACGATTTAACGACCGCCCCGGAACGGATGCACCGGGTGCAGACCCGGGTGGACTTGGTATTGCCGCCGGCGGTCGCCACCCGCACTTTCTGGAGATTCGGCAACCAACGCCGTCTGGTCTTGTTATGAGCATGGCTGACGTTGTTGCCGGTGATCGGTTTTTTGCCGCATATTTCACATGTCTTGGCCATGGGATTCCTCCTTGCTGTTTTAAGGACCCCAACTTATACAGCTTACCGCCATCGATGGCAAGGATTTTGTGAGGCCTGTCGGCGGGTAAATGCTACGAACAGCAATGTATGTTATCAGAAATGGAAAGTGTCTGCCAAACAGTAACCTGAGAAGTGATGTCTTATTGATTTATATCTTATTGTAATTATATAAAAAGTTTTCAAGGAATCCCTCATCATATGGACCGCTTTTCTATTGACACCCCTCCTTAAGCCGTGGTATCCAGTACCCTTGGCTTTTCCATTCGGTTCCGCTCCTCTTGTCAAGGCAGGCCTGAAGTGATCTTGAACCGTTCTTCCCAAGCCTTTCATTGATCCATAATTTAGTATGAAAAAAGAAAAAAATTCGCTGTGGCAATTTCTTGCCTCGGTCAGACTCGCCCTTTTCACCTTCTTCATTATCGCCGCCGCATCCATCTTCGGCACCGTGATTCCCCAGAACCAGCCGTACGAGAAGTACGTGCAGATTTACGGGCCCAAAGTCGCCGAGCTGTTCCGGGTGCTCAATTTCACCGATATGTACAATTCCGTGTGGTTCCTGGCGCTGCTGGCGGTTTTCAGTATGAACCTCATTGTCTGCACCATCGACCGCTTCCCCAATATCTGGCGCTTGGTGACCATGGA
>JARRJE010000050.1:0-8388 GCA_037379765.1 Deltaproteobacteria bacterium | reverse complement strand
TCGGCTTGATACCGGTGGAGGTTTATTTTCTCTGCCGGTGGGGGTGCACCCAGAGGGCGTCCAGAGAGAAGCGGCCGGGCCCCAGGAAAAGGAAGAGAATGGCGAGCGACAGATAGAGGAGGGGCAGCTCGAAGCTCGACCCACCGACCCGGACGAAGGGATCGTGATGCGGCAGATGGACCAGAAGTAAGGCAGCACTCATCTGGCAGAGCAACAGAAAGGCGGCCACCGGGGTGAGAAGCCCGAGCAGCAGGGCGGCGCCTCCGATGACCTCGGCGTAGGCCGCCACCGCCTGGATGATAGGGTCAAAATGGGCCAGGCCGACCGCCGCCATCCAGCCGAAGGGGTTTTGAATCTTGGGCCAGCCATGAAATAGAAAGGCGGCCCCCATGACCAAGCGGACCATCAGCAGGGCTGCGGCTCCAGGGCCGGTAACGAAGACGGGATAGAGGCGGCTCATGATGCCTCCCTGTGCTATGGCTCTTGGTGGATTTCGCATTTTTTTCTGCGGTAAGATAACATCCTCTTGGGAATATGGCAAACCGATAACCGGTCCGATTCCGTTCAGTTTTTTCCACCAGAGAAGGAAGCAGGGGTGATATGGGCAAAGGGAAAACCGAAAGTTTTGAAAATCCTGCCGAGGCAGGGAAGAACTCCTTCTTCGATCTTTTGCGCTGGCAGTTTCAGCGCTTACGAAAAAAGAGCCCCGACCGCGGGTCCTATCACTTCCCTCTCGCTGAAAATGATCCCGCTTTCCTTGCGGCGAACCGCTCGGCCACGACCTTGACCTGGATCGGACATGCCACGGTGCTGCTGCAGCTGGCCGGCAAAAACGTTCTCACCGATCCCCATTTTTCAGAACGGGCCTCGCCAATAAAGTGGGTCGGACCCAAACGGGTGGTGCGGCCGGGTCTCGCCCTGAAGGACCTGCCCCCGATCGATTTCGTGCTCATCACCCATGACCATTACGATTCCCTGGACCGCCCCACCATCAAGCGGCTTCTGAGTCAAAAAACCGGCGCAGAAACGCTTTTCGTAGTGCCGTTGAACATGGGGGAACTCCTGCGTTCGTGGGGGGTGCGGAATATCCATGAACTGGATTGGCATCAACATCTGGAAGGGAATGGCCTGAAGATAACGGCCATTCCGCTGCAGCATTGGAGCAAACGGGAGATCTGGGGAAAGGACCGGCGGCTGTGGGCGGGTTGGGTGATCGCGGCTGGAGACTTTCGTTTCTGCTTCGTTGGCGATACCGGGTACAGCCGGTTCCTGTTCCGGCAGATTGGTCGCCGTTACGGCCCCTTCGATTTAGCGGCCATTCCCATCGGCGCTTACGAACCTCGTTGGTTCATGGCCAAGTATCATGTCAACCCGGAGGAAGCGGTCATGATCCACCGTGAGATCGGTGCCAAGAAGTCGGTCGCTATCCATTGGGGAACTTTCATCCTCACCGATGAGCCACTGGACGAGCCGCCGGTCAGGCTGGCCGCCGCGAGGCGGAAGAACGGTCTGGCCGAGGACGCGTTCGTCGTTCTGCGGCACGGAGAAACGATGGTCCTGCAGTGAGTTCTCCGTGCATCCTCCGGATCGTCAGCTGACCATGCTTCCGAGGAACCTTCTTTTTGACAGGCGCTGGCGGGAAATGCAAAGCTGGGATAAGAGCGAAAGATCCGAGAGACGAATCTTTCAGCCGGTTCTGAAAAAACGCCCTCGAAGTAAAACCAGCAGGGAAAACTATGAAGTTTCACAAAAGCTGGTGCGCGGTGCTGTTGATTCTGTTTTGCCCGGCGATGACGCGGGCAGCTTCTGATTGGGAATACCCGGTTATCAAGAACTACGGAAGGATCATGCCGCGTCCCGATGCCGCCATGCAGCCCCAGCCTAGCATGCGGGTATATCGGGTAGTCTTCGACATCGCCACCAGCGAGACGACAGACGAAGGCGTGAACAAGGGGTTGGTCCAGATTGCCAGGTATATCAATGTGATGGCCTCGGCAAGAGCGAAAAGGATGAAGCTCGCCGCCGCCATTCATGGTGAGGCTACGTCGATTACGCTTAAGGACGAGGTGCATCGTTGGCTCTTCGGCATTGACAATCCAAATCTTTCTCTGCTCACGGCCTTGGCAAGGGCAGGGGTCAAGCTCTATGTCAGCGGCCAGGCCCTGGCTGAAAAAGAATATCTCGATGATTGGGTAGCGTCGCCGGTCGAGATTGCACTCTCCACGCAGGTAGTGATTACGGATCTCCAAGTGCGGGGCTGGGCCTATGTCCCCTACAAATGATTTTTTCAGAGAGAGTTGCACAGCCGCCATCGCAAATCGTCTCATCGGCACTGCCAAGAAGGTAGGGCCGAATCAGGGTGGCAGAGCGGACCGTGATCGAGATCTGAAGATGCCGCCCAGAAAGAAGGAACAGCCCGGAAAAACCTCAACCCTTCCCAATAACGTTCGTTAAATTTTTGTTCATCTCCGCTGAGTTCCGTTTGCTTTTTTTCACTCTGCCGGCTGGGTCAGGGGGCAAAAATGTTCTCAATCCGAAGGCCGCAACAGAAAGCCGCCGAGATGGGAGGCGAGGTCAAAGAATGGCTGGAGGACCAGACCGGAGGTTCGGCCCGGCTGCATATCATTATATTGCTGGCCGCCATCCTGGGCCTCGATACGGCTGACAAAGCAGCGGTTTCCGCAGTGGCCAGCGGCCTGAAAAAGGCTTTCGATATCGGCAATACCGAGATCGGTATTCTTCTCTCCGCCGTGTCCCTGGTGGGCGCAATCGCAACTCTGCCCATGGGAGTTCTCGTGGATAAGATACGGCGGCAGAGGCTCCTCGCCGCTGCCATCGCCATTTGGGCCGTGGCGATGTTCGTGAGCGGCACTGCTACCTCGTTCAACTACCTGTTAGTGACCAGGCTTTTTCTGGGAATCGTCAGTGCCACTGCCGTCCCGGCCATCGCCTCCCTGGTCGGCGATTTTTTTCCGGCCCGAAGCCGGTCCCGGATTTACGGTATGATCCTGGCCGGCGAACTCGTGGGCACCGGGTTCGGTTTTCTGCTGGCTGGCGAGGTATTTTCATGGGTGAGCTGGCGGGCGGCATTCTTTGCACTGGCGGTGCCGAGCGGGATTCTGGCCTGGGTTATCTGGCGTTACCTCCCGGAACCGGCTCGCGGGAGGCAGGGCTGGCTGGAGGCCGGGCGGGGGGAAATACCTCCTGCCGAAAAGAGCATTTCCGGCAAGGGGGGCTCCCCGACCGGGCGACAGCAGAGGGAACAACAGGAAACCTCGGCCCTGGTCCGCAGAGAGATTCGACTGGCCGGGACAGAGCCCAGAGAAGATCTCATCCTGAAAGAAGACCCGACCGGCCGAAGCCTGGGGTGGGTCTTCTGGTACGTGCTGCGCATCCGCACGAACGTGCTGCTGATCATCGCCTCGGCCCTTGGTTATTATTTTTTCGCAGGGCTGCGGGCCTTTGCCATGGAATACTTTACCGGTCATTACGGGCTGTCCCGGAGCACGGTGAGTCCTTTGGTCATGATTCTGGGCATGGGGGCGTTGACCGGGGTGGTGGCCGGCGGACGGCTGGCCGATTACCTCCTGCGGCGAGGCTGGCTTGCAGCCCGGATCGTTGTGCCCGGTAGTGCCCTTTTCCTTTCCGTCTTCTTTTTTGCGCCGGCCATCTGGACGACCAACGTTTTCTTGGCCGTCTTCTGCTTCACTGTGGCAGCCGCGGCTTTAGTGGCGGCCAATCCTCCTCTGGATGCCGCTCGGCTCGACATCATGCATCCCCGGTTGTGGGGCCGGGCGGAATCGATTCGAATCGTCCTGCGGATGCTCCTCGAAGGGGCGGCTCCCACCGTCTTCGGATTCATCTCGCAATATGTGTTCGGCGGCGGCCAGCAGGGCCTGCAATGGACTTTTCTGGTTATGCTCATTCCCCTTTTGATCGCCAGCGCTCTGGCCATCCCGGCACGGCGCACCTACCCTCGCGACGTGGCCACGGCCAGTGCTTCGGTGGCGGCCACCTTGGGATAAGCGGTCCTAAGCACCGCATCTTCGCGCGATCGCTTCCGCCTGCATAGCCTGCTATAGCAGACGGAAGCGCTTGCGCAAATCTACGGCTCCTGGGACCGCTTATCCTGCTTTTGGGTAGCGCCTTTTCTGGCTATGGCCTGAGTATCGAAAAAGGATTTCGTTCTGAAGACGGGAGGCGAATGAAGAAAACCTCCTCGGTGCCTCCCTCATAGCGGTGCCTACATCTTCTCCTTGATGCCCCGGCGCAGGAGCCACCAGTTCATCGGGTAGGCAGTCATAAAGCCGAACAGCATGGCGATCTGCATCATGAACCAGAATACAGGGTCGGTTTTGGCCAGCTCCCGGCCGAAAATGGCAAAGGTGGCCACTGCCATCCAACCGTACATGCCGAGCTGCCAACAGGTAAGAGACCGGGTGTCCGCCTTGAGCGCTTCCACGAGACCCTTTCCGGGCGAGAGCTTCTTCATGGGAACGATGGTGAAATACTGGAATGCGATGCCGAAGGCGAAGGCAAAAGTGAAATCAAGGGCCCACGCCCCGAAGATTTCTTTGCCGAACAGACTGAACGGAGACAGCACGATGAGCCATTCCGCGCAGATATCGCCCAGGGTACAGCCGCTGCCGCAGTGGGTGGCGGCAAGCCCGGCGGACTGCCAGAAAGGTTTCTCCCTGCCGGGCAGTTTTTGTTCTCCGCGTTTTTTGGCCTCCTGCATGGCCTTACGGGTAGACAGCCGTCCAACCAGGTAATAGGCCCAGAGTGCTAATGGGCCGGCATAAAGGCCTGTGATAGGCCAAACGAGGTTCATGATCCACATGTGCTGCCGGTTAATCGGGCGGGCGAGATCGAGGACCATGATCAAGCTGGAGACGCCGCCGATGATCAGGGAGGCGGCTGCCGCCATCCGGAGCCATTCGGGCATGGGCTTCTCCTCGCATCTTACGGAAAGGCTTGGTGCAACGGTCATGCAGGGTGCAACGGTCATGCAGATTGCAGGAAAGCACCGCTCGAAACCTGAGCAGGTGCTTCAGGTGAAATTCTTCAGCTGCTCTTCCAGATAGGCCAGGTGCCGTTTCTCGTCACTGTAATTCATCTCGATTAGGGAGAGGATATCAGTGGGAAGCTCTTTCTTCAGGACCTCGGCGTACTTCTCGTTAACGATCTGCTCGTTGGAGTGCATGGCCTTCAGTGCTCCTCTCGTGCCGCTCATGCTGTGGATAGCGGCGAACCCCTCGATTACATATCCTATGAAGTCCATTGAAAATTCAGGTGGTTCGCTGCCGAACTCGCTGACTCGGTCCGAAAGATTGAGGATGTGGTTGTAATGATCCTCCTGAAAGATGCGGAGCCGTTCCCGGATCTCCGACTCGTTGATCTGATCGATGGCTTGGGCATAAGCATGCCAAGCATCGATGTCGAGTTGGGCGAGTTCGTTCAACGAGCGGATGATCTGTTGCTTTTCCAGTACCTTTGCCATGACGATCCTCCTGCTTTGCTGGGGTTGGAAGAATCATTTGTTCTTCGACTGCTGCCGTTGTTTCGATACAAATGATTGTCATGTTAGACAAGACAGGACACTTGCTCCCAGAGGCCTCGATTCCAGGCAGAAAACGGACAAGCCTGTTTGGGGAGAGAACCCGAAAGAGAAAGTGCTGCCGGAGAAACCGATCACGGAAATACCTTCTTGGCGCCTATATTATCGGAAAATTGCAAGGCCCTGTCAAAGAAGAGCTTGGTGCCGACAAGCAATGTTCTGCCCCATTCTTTACTCCCCGGAGGGTTAGGCCGGCGGGTAATTTTCATTTGCTTTCCGGAAATCCGAAACCGTACCATGAAAGAGAGTACTCGCCAGTGAAATTCCGGAAGAATCCGCCTTTTATTTATCAGCAGGCGGATAAAGTCGGCTCGACTGCCGGCCGTGTAATTTTTTCCGAGTTGCTACGGAACATCTTCTTCAAGAGCGAGGTGCAACATGAACGGCGAGAAAGAGGAGAGAGCAGGAGGACCACCCCGATCTGATTCGACAATGGGGTCTTATCATGACATTGCGGCGAGCAGGGAAGAATATGGGGCCGGAGAGAATTCCGCGAGTGCTTCCCGTTCAAGCCTGAAGAGAGGGGAGGGTCCTCTTCCCGGGCTGATCCGGCGCGAACGGGATTGGCTGGTCGGAACCGTCAAGGAGCGAGGGCGCCAAATCATTTTTTCCAGGACGTCCTTTCTGGCTGAGGTTGCCCACGATGTGGCGGAAGTGCTTCATAGCTCAGCGCAGAGGTTGAACTCGCAGGAAGACACTACCGCCGCTCACTACTTCGATCTGGCGGCCGACGGAATCGACAAGGTGGCGGCTACCCTCGAGAGCCAGAATTTCGAGACCTTGGCTTCCCGGACACGGGATTTCGCCAGGACTCATCCAGCCCTTTTTTTCGGAGGGGTAGCTACTGCCGGCTTTATGGCTTCCCGGTTCCTGAAATCCTCTGCAGAACCCTGGGAACAGGACGAAGACTGGCATAAGGCGACCACTGTCGGGAAGAAACAGGAATACGCTCAGTAAATTTTACAGCGGAGGTCCCTCATGGCGCCCGGACGGGAAGAGCGATCCCTATCGCAGTTGTTTTCCGAGTTGGCCCGTGAGATCAGCACCCTTTTTCGGGAGGAAGTGGAACTCGCCCGATCCGAGATTTCCGCGGATGTCTCCGGAATCACTATCGGAGTCGCCTCCATGGGTGCCGGCGCCATCGTAGCTTTTGCCGGACTGCTTATCCTTCTGGAGGCTGCGGTCCTCGGTCTGGCCAAGGCCGTATCGCCTTGGCTGGCGGCCCTGATCGTGGGCATCGCGGTCTCGGGGATAGGCCTTTTGCTGTTGCTCCTGGGGCGCGGCCGAATGAGGATGAAGAAGCTGATGCCGCATCGGACCGTAGAGTCCCTGCAGGAGGATCGGCGAATAGCCCGGAAGCACCTGCGATCATCGAGTGAGGAGGAAAAGTATGGCAAGCCGCAGGAAGCCGGATGAGATCGAGCGGCAGCTTGAGCGGACCCGAGTGGAAAGGGATGACACCATGCGGGCTATCGTAGAAAAGGTCACCCCAAGGGAATGGTTGGACGAGGCCTCCCGGTATTTCTCCGACACCGGCACGGAATATGGACGGATTTTGGGCAGGAGCATCATGAAAAACCCGCTGCCCCTCGCCTTGACCGGAATTGGTATCTCCTGGCTGATCCTGGCAGCTGGGAGCTCGTCATCGTATACCGGAGAACGAAAAAGGAACTTGGATCCTATGAAGGAAAGGTACGGACAAACCATGGAAAAGATGCAGGATGCCGGCGGCCGGCTCAGAGAGCGCCTCGGTAGGATGATTGATCCCCTTCACCGCGGAGCGGAAGAGGGCGCGAAAGGATTCAGACATCGGGAGGGGACAGAGGGATCTCGACCGGCTGGCGTTCGGCTGCGCGACCGCAAGCTGGGAGAAAAGATTCGGATCACCATGCAGGAGCAGCCGCTCGCCGTGGGCGTCCTGGTCTTTTCCATTGGTGCCGCGCTGGGGGCGATTCTGCCTCTTCGCCGAGAGCCCGGGGAGATGGGGAAAAACGGGGAACAGTTGGCTGAGCGGGCGCAGGAAATGGCCAGCGAAACCGGCGGAGCAGAGGAAGCGGGGGTAGAGATACAGGTTGCAGGCGGTGAAGAGGAGCGTTCCGCGGAAAACGTCTCGGCCCTTTAGCCGATCATCCCCTAAGGGAACGATCATGGACGGCCGCAGAAATCTCGGGAGCGGGCCTGCGGCCAAGCCGACAAGGATGACGAAGGCCGGCTGCTGGGATATTCTATTCCGGGTCAAGGACGATTTCGGCAAAGACAACTTGTCTATTGTCGCCACCGGGGTGGTTTTTATCGGATTTCTGGCCCTCATGTCCTGGGGTCCCGATGGCCGCTGCTACTGCTGCTGGTCATCATCGGGCTTGGTGCTCTTTACAGGTACGCCCCTGATCGCCGTCAGGGACGTTGGAGCTGGGTGAGCTTGGGCTCGGTGGCGACGGCCGTTCTCTGGGTCTTCGGCTCGGTATTTTTTTCAATCTATGTCAGCAATCTCGGTAAATACATTCAGACCTACGGTTCTCTGGCAGCCATTGTCATTCTGCTCCTTTGGTTTTACCTATCCGCCTATGCCGTGCTTGTCGGCGCGGAGTTCAAAGCGGAAACGGAGCATCAGGCTCGAAAAGTGTCCAACAGCGACAAGCGTCCCATGAACAATCGCAAGCCAGTATGGGGGAACACCATCTCGGCAGCTCATAAATTTTCCAGGCACTAAAGAGAATTGCTAAAAGGAAAGGTTGTTTGTTCGAGGCGGAGGCGGCTTATGAACACGCCAA